>NZ_BDGT01000007.1 GCF_001748285.1 Thermogemmatispora onikobensis
TTCCCTTATGATACTGCAAAAGATCGCTGACCGCCTGCTATCGTCAAAGATGGAACGCGCGACGCTTCCCCGCTGTCGCGACGGCACTTCTCCCTCAGCAAAATTGAGGCAAGACACCACCCAGTTGTAAGGTTCTCCCTGTTTCGCTGTTGCTTTCCGCACAAGCAAGTGGGTAAGAAAGAGCGTCAGAGAAGCAGGAAGAGGGGCGTGCCGCGTGGGCAACGCCCTTTTTTTGTAGCTTCGGTCACCCTTCTAGAAGCGCAGCAGAGCATGATCATTGATTTCCATACCCACCTCTTCCCTCCTCATATTTGTCAGCAACGTGAGCGCTACTGCGAGCGCGACCCCTGGTTCCGGACACTCTATGCCAATCCTCGCGCTCAGCTGGCCACAGCTGAGGACCTGATCGCGGAAATGGATGAGGCAGGCGTGGATGCTTCTGTGGCCTTCTCCTTCGGCTGGACCGATCCGGGCCTGATTGAAGAAGGGAACAGCTACGTTCTCGATGCTATGCGGCGCTATCCGGGCCGCATCTATGGCATGGCGGTCATCTTGCCTACAGCAGGGAGGAGGGCAGTGCATGAGTTGGCACGCTGCGCCCAGGCGGGCATGATCGGCATGGGCGAACTCATGCCCCACGGCCAGGGCTATCGCCTGAGCGACACTCATTTGCTGGCCCCTCTCATTGAGGTAGTGCGCCACTATCGCTTGCTGGTCCTCTCCCACTGCAGCGAGCCAGTGGGCCACCTCTATCCTGGCAAAGGCGATGTCTCTGTAGCCGACGTGGTCGCCTTTCTGACGGCTTTTCCTGACGTCCGCTTCGTCGCAGCCCATTGGGGTGGGGGCCTACCCTTTTATACGTTGATGCCAGAGGTGCAGCAAGCCTGTTCCCTGGTGTGGTATGATACTGCTGCAACGGTCTTCCTCTACCGTCCAGCTATCTTCCCGACGGTGGCCAGACTGGTAGGTGCCGAGCACATTCTCTTTGCCAGCGATTATGCCTTGCTGCGCCAGCGCCGCGTCATCGAGCATATTCAGCAGGCCGGCCTCCGCGCCGATGAGCTGACCAAAATCCTGGGCGAAAACGCACGCCTCCTGCTCGGCCTGCCTGAGCAACCTGCCCGCTGATGCCGCAAGAGGAGGCCAGCCAGCCAGCCAGCCTACCTGTCAGTTGATAGCAAGAACTAGAAAAGATACAGCAAAAGCAAGAGATATCAGAACAGGTCTGGTAGAGAGTCTATGCGCGTCATTTCTCTGGGGAGTGGGAGCAGTGGCAACGCCTTGCTCATCGAGGCAGGCCCTAACGGACGAACCAGGCTCCTGATCGATGCTGGCTTGCCCTGTCGCACACTGATCAACCGTCTCCATCTGGCTGGCGTTTCTCCCGCCCAGATACTTGCTGTTCTCCTCACTCACGAACATGATGACCACACAATGGCCCTTCCCACGCTGCTGAGGCGCTACGATCCTCTCGTCATCGCTGACCCTGCCACTCTGGCAGCTCTGGTGGACAACTCGCGGCAGGGGCAGGAACCGAACACGACAGCTGGCAGCCGACCTGACGCAGCACAACCTCGCTTTCACCGTCCAGGAGAAGAATACCCTGTCAGACAAGGACAGGATGAGCAACAGCGTGCTCGTGTAGAGAGAGGGAGAGCCTCATCGCAGCCCTTGCGACGAACACTGGCATTGCCCGCTGGCAGCTCCTGCCTGCTTGGCGATATCGAGATCGTTTCCTTCCCGGTCCCTCACGATGCCGCGGCTCCCTGTGGCTACTTGCTCTCTGCCGGAGGATGTCGAGTCTGTGTGGTAGTAGATAGCGGCTCCGTCACCCCAATCATGCTAGAGGCCATGCGTCAGGCCGACCTGCTGATTCTAGAGGCCAATCACGATCGCGAAAGGCTCCTGCGTGGTCCCTACTCCTATGCCCTCAAGATGCGTATTCTCAGCCCTACTGGTCATCTCTCTAACGAGCAGGCAGCCCAGGCGATCCTGCAAACCTGGCGTGCCGATGGCCTGCGCTGGATCTGGCTGGCTCATCTGAGCCAGGTCAACAATACGCCGCACCTGGCTTTACGTAGCGTCCAGCGTTACCTGGCGGAGGCCGGCGCCACCTTACAGCAGGTCCACCTGGCGACGCTGCCCCGCGCAATGGGAGCGGCCTGGGATTCGACCCGCCTCTGGCACGATGAATACTGGTGGCGCTGCGAAACCCTGGGTGAGCGATAAGCGATCTTCTACCACCCACTGTGCGCGAGTCGCTATCGCAGCTCTTGCAGAGCATTGTTGACTCGCTCCCTATCGCGTACAGCGTGCAAGGCCGTAAAGAAGCCCAGCGCCTGCGTAAAGTAGCGACGGGCCAGCTCGCGCCACCGTCTCGCGGCATCGGGGAGCTGAGCGCTGGCCGCCTGTCTCCGATGCAGCTCGCCCAGGTAGTAGAGGGTCTGGCCACGTTCCCAGGGGAGGTCGAGACGCTCAAAAAGCGCTAAGGCTTGCTGCAGAGAGGTCCGCGCCTCCTCCCAGCGCTGCAGAGCCAGGGCCATACGGCCCTGTGCGCGCCAGGCTCGGCCCTCGGCCTTCGCCGCCTGCGACCGGCGGGCTGCCGCCAGCGCACGCTGACACCACGTGGCCTGCTCCTCAGCCGAGGCGCCAATCTGAACCAGAAGCTCGGCCAGGAGGGCCTGCTGCTCTGGTCGCACGAAAGGCTCGTGACGTCGAATCTCCTCCCTGAGCGTCTCCGCTGCCCCGCCCCAGTCTTCGTGCGCAAGCTGCAGAACTAATTCCAGATCCAGGCGCAGCAGACGAGAGCTTGCCTGCTCACCGAGAAGCTTCAGGCGACGCAGGTAGCGCTCCCCACTCCCGTAGTCACCCGTCTGGTAGGCAATCATCACCAGATGCTTCAGGGCGTCGATCTCCCACATCTCTTCAAGCTGGTATTGCTCGATCAGTTGCAGCGCCTTCTGCGCCGCCTCACGCGCATCATCCCAGCGCTCCCATTCGTACCAGACGTGGATGCGCCCCAGCATACTCAGCAGGAGCAACGACGGGCTTTCCATCGTCTGGGCAACCTGCCACGACTCACCGAACCAGCGCGCCGCCGTTGGATAGTCACAGATAAAAAAGTGCACCCATCCCAGAGAATAGTAGAGATCGTGCAGCTCCTGTCGATCCTGACGCCCCTGCTGACGAGTAATCTGGGCCTGAAGCTGCTGACGCTGGTGCTGAGTGCGATGAGCTTCCGCATAGTCGCAGAGCTTCATATAGATCCCCCCGAGCGCATCGAGAGACAGCCAAAGCGCTTCCACATCCTGAGCCTCCTCGGCCAGGCGCCGCGCCTCGCGGGCGCTCGTGAGGGCTTGCTCCGCCTGCCTGGCTCGCTCGTCGACGTCATTGGGGTCATCCTCCCGTTGGCACATATACCACAGAGCCAGATAAGTCAGAAAGACGGAGCGGTCACCCTGATCTTCTGCGAGGGCCAGACCGGCATCGATGTAGGCACGCACCTCATCCATATCGGGGGGAGCGTCGTGCCACGGCCCCCAGCGTGTTGCCAGCTCGGCCAGACTATCGTAAAGATAAAGGAGATCAGCCGAAGGCGGCTCAGCTTCGGCTTCCAGCAGCTGGAGTGCCAGCCGGTAAGCCTGCCAGGCTTCCTTGAGATTGGCGCGCTGTGTGAAGGCATCGCCTAGCTTCTCATGCATGCGCGCCAGTGCACGGCGGTCTGCTCCACTCTCATTCAACAGCTCCAAGGCATCGCTGTAAGCCTGGATGGCCCGAATCGTATAGTAGCTGCGCAGCGCCTGATCGCCAGCGCTCGTCAAGTAAGCCGTCGCTCGCTGACGCAGCTCCTGCAGCGTCAGCGCTGGCTCTGTTTCCTCGGCCAGACCGGCCAGCAGACTGGGCGTCCAGTTAGCGGCTGCCTGCTGGTAATGATAAGCCAGCAGCTCAACGAAGCGATCAGTGCGCCCGTCGACCTGCTCTTCCAGCCAGCGTGCCAGCTGGGCATGACTCAGAGCACGATGCGCCCGCGAAAGCGTGTGATAGACCACATCGCGCGTCAGAATATGCTTGAAGCTAAAGACCCGATCGTTCTCAACAGGGCTACGATCGCGCCGCTCCGACTCAGAGATGAAGTCGCGCGTGATCAGCGACTCCAGCGTCTGCAGGAGCGTCTCCTCATCCAGGTCAGCGGTCAGCTCGCGCAAGCCCGAGAGCCAGAAGGTGCGCCCGATGATCGCCGCCTTTTGTAAGACATGCTTTTCGACCGGACTGAGCAAATCGATGCGCGCCGCCAGCACCCCCTGGATAGTATCGGGAACCCGCGGCAAGGGCAGCGTATAATGGAGGTCCAGCAGAGCATCATCGGGAGGCCCTGCCGGGCTGGCCAATTCGCTGAGAAGATGCTCCTTCTCGCGGGCCACGCGCCAGCTATCCTGCTCATAGACCAGAATCTCCTGGTCAATGAACATGCGGATCAGCTCCTCCACAAAGAAAGGATTGCCTTCAGCCCGGGACAGGATCGTGTGACAGAGAGCCTCTGGCAGCTCGGTGTTCTTCAGCAAAGCGCGCACCAGCTCCTTGCTTTCCTCGGCGGAGAGAGCCTCCAGCACAATCGTCGTAAAATTGCGCTGTCCCCCACCCCAATCCTGGCGCCGCTCCAGAAACTCGGGCCGTGCGGGGCAGAGCAAGAGAAGCGGAACGTTGCTCAGCCGCCCCATCAGGTGCTCCAGCAGATCGAGCAAAGCCTCATCCGCCCATTGGAGATCATCGATGACGAGGATGAGCGGCTGCTGCTGAGCCAGCGCGGCCAGGAAGATGCGCCAGGAACGCAGTAAGGTCATCTGAGTGCCACTCTGCTCCAGATTGCGCGTATGGGCCATGCGCTGCCGCTCGCGCCGCTCACCGCCCGGCAACGTTATCGACCGCCCGAGGTGGCGCCCGACACTCAGCAGGATAGCCTCAGCCACATCCGCAGCATCTTCTTTGTGCCCGGTCCTCTCCAATACTTCGCTGACGAAGGCCGTGAAACGTCGATGGATATCCTCATCGCTCTCGTTATATTGCACCTGGAGCAAGGCCCGAAGAATCTCGATCAGCGGCCAGTAGGTGATACCCTCTCCGTAAGGAGGGCAGCGCCCATGCATCACCAGAGGCGCCGGCACTTGATCCGTGCCTGTCGTACTGCGAGCTTTCTCCTGCTCGCGTTCGATGAACTCGTGCACCAGGCGCGACTTGCCAATGCCCGAGGGACCCAGCAACGTGATCAAATGAGGCTGACACTCGGCCAATACACGAGCATAAGTTGCATGCATCAAGGTCAGTTCCAACGAGCGCCCAATCAACGGGGCCAGCAGACCGCGGCGGGCGCGTGCTACCAGTGAACTGGCAGGCTGCTCGTCCGCCAGGCCCAGCACTACCCAGGCCCGGCTTGGCTCCGCCTTCCCCTTGAGCTGCAAGGGGGCCAGCGGGCGAAAGCGGAAGACCTCACGCGTGGCCAGATAGGTGCGCTCTCCTACCAGGATAGTGTCGGGACTGGCCACCTGCTGCAGGCGCGCGGCGAGATTGACCGCCTCGCCTGTCACCAGAAAATCACGGCGGCTGCTGAGGCTACCATCAGGCCCAGGCGTGGCTACCTCGCCGGTATTGATTCCGATACGCATCTGGAGAAGCACAGCCTCTGGGTCGCGCTGGCGACGCTCCTGGTTGAAGCGCACCAGCGCCGCTTGCATGTCGAGTGCGGCCCGAATGGCCCGGTCGGGATCATCTTCGTGCGCCAGCGGCAGGCCAAAGACAGCCATGACGGCATCCCCGATATATTTCTCGACAGTACCGCCGTGGCGGCGAATCTGCTCTGTCATCAAGGTGAAATAGCCGGCAAGGATGGCCCGTAGATCCTCTGGATCAAGGCGATCGGCCAGCGGCGTCGAACCGATAATGTCAGCGAACATCACCGTCACCACACGCCGCTCTTCGGGCGTCCTCAAGGCGGGCCGCGGCGTAGACGCCTGCTCCACAGTCGGCTCCAGCGCGGACATCGGTGCCGGCAGCTGAGGTAACGCCTCGGACCCCGGCCACCCCTCTCCTCCACTGCGAAAGGCTGGCACCGGCCAGGGCGAGGTCTCCGCTGGCTCCTGCTCATGCCCCTTCTGGCTCTGAAGCCGTCCACATTCGATGCAGAAGCGAGCCACTGGAGGGTTGGCCGTACCACAGTATGGGCAGATCAGGAAGCGAAGGCCGCAGGCAAAGCAGAATTTGGCATGCGACGGATTCTGCGTCTGACAGCGCGGACAGCGCAGCATGATCTCTGTACTCTTTCTAAACTCCTGCTCGTTGCTCTCGCTAGCACAGGAGACTCTTTCTCGCTCTCAGGCTTGCTCTGACGATGGCGTAAGGCAAATCTCTCGCTGTATTCTACTATATTTCGCTGACTGAGAGATAGCAGTTTTTGAGTAAGCACTGGAGCCTGCCGGCAAAGCAAGAGCTGCTCACCACCAACAGTAGAAGGTGAACCTGGACCCGCATACTCCTCCCGCCCAGCTTGACGAACCGGGCAGATTTGCGTACTATGAGGCGGATGGAAGGGAGAAGTATACGTATGCAAGCGGATTTTCGTGTCGAGAGTCGCAGTTATGATGGAGTGCTGCGCGGCACCTGGCGTGCCTGGCGCCTCTCTCCAGAGGTGCAGCTGAGCGATCCTCCAACGGCCTCGCCAGGTGCCGACTGCCTGCGTCTCTGGCTGCCCGCAGGAACGCTGATGGAGTGGACCACCGGAACACGCCCACTGCGCCATCATTGTCTCCAGTTCTTCTGGCCGGAGCGCTGGTATATGTTGAGCGCCTTCTACAATGGCTGCGATCTGCTCTATACGTATGCGACCATCATCTTGCCACCAACAATCGAGGTGGCAGGTGTGCGCTACGTCGACCTCGACTTGACAATGCTGGTGCGCCCTGACCTGTCCTACGAGGTGCTGACGCAGGCCGAGTTCGATCATATGGTTGAGCTGCTCGACTATAGCGAGGAGACGCGCATTGGGGCCTTGCTGGCCCTGCGCACCCTGACGAATGCGGCCCAAATCGGAACGGGCCTCTTTCGCCTGATCCCTCAGCGCCTCCTCCAAACCGATTTCCAGCGCCATGACTGTCTATCGCAGCAGCATGGCCTGAGCTGAGTGAGTGGCCGGTCGCCCACTACCGACCGACCGCTGCTCTCCCGCCGTGCCAGCGCAGCCAGGGCGGGAGACTCCACTCAGCACCAGCCAGCCAACCCAACCAGCCAGGCCGCTATCCTCAGCGTCATTCTCACTCCACAGCCTGCCTGCCTGGCCTGGCTCGCTCACATGCCACGCCACCAGCCCCTCCCCCTGTGCTCCCCGCCAGCGGTCAGCTGCTCACTACTGGCGGCGTGACAGCTCTGCCCCCTCCCCTCTCTCCTCGGGCCAAGGAGATCTTGACTGACTGTCAGTCAGATTTTCTCAGAGGCCCTGAAGGCGCTTGGGAAGTGGCACGGGGCGCCGAAGGCATGCCTGAAGAGCGAGTCGGATTATGCTATACTTACCTACACTATAGAGATATGTCGGCTCTTCACTGTGGCTGCATTGCTTTGCCCAAAATCATGCGACGTTGGCATGATCCAGTGTATTGAGCGAAAGGAAGGAGGTACACTCAATGACCATCTCCTCCACTGTGCTATCACCCATCGTGCAGCGTCAGAGTCAGGGAGCGGCGTGGCTCTCGCCTGCCGAGTTTGCCGTTCTGGAAGCCATCTGTGATACCCTGCTTCCCTCGCTGGAGCCGCCCGCGGGAGTGAGCGCCGAAGAAGCCGCCTACTATCGACGGCGGGCCGCTGACCTCCAGGTTGCTCAGCGCATGGCCGAGATGTTGGCCCTGGAAGGAGAAGAGCGCAAAGGGCAGATTCGCCAGCTTCTCGCCCTCCTGAGCAGTCCACTTACCTCCCTGCTCCTGGTTGGCAGGCCGCAGTCCTTCACAAGTCTGTCCCAGGAGCTGCGCGAGCGCTATCTCCTGGCTCTGGCCAACAGTCCACTTGGTCTGCTACGCCAGGGCTTCCAGGCCATGAAGCGACTGGCCGGCTTTATCTTCTTTGCGGCTCTCGATGAGCGGGGTCGCAATCCCAACTGGGAGGTGCTGGATTACACGCCGCCCCAGGACCCGCCAGCGACCGTCGCACGTTCCCTGCAGCCTTTCCCTATCGAAAACGATACCACTCTGGAGGCCGACGCCGTCGTCATCGGTTCCGGGGCTGGTGGGGGAGTCGTCGCCGGGGAGCTGGCCCGTGCCGGCAAGAGCGTGGTGGTCCTTGAGAAAGGGGGATGTTATAATGAAGAGACCTTTCCTGTTGAGGAAGGGCGAGGGATGACCGAACTCTACCTGCAGCGGGGCCTCTTGACCTCGCGCGACCTCGGCATCACCGTCCTCGCTGGCAGCACGCTTGGCGGAGGGACGGTCGTCAACTGGATGACCTCCTTCAGGACTCCGGAGGACATCCTGGACGAGTGGGCGAGGCAATCGGGCGTGACCGAGCTGACGGGCAAGAGCCTGCAGGACAGTTTCGCTGCCGTGGAGGAGCGCATCAGCGTCAATCTGGAGAACAGCGCTCACAATCGGCAGAATCAGGTTCTGGCCGATGGCTGCGCCGCCTTGGGCTACCATGCGGGCGTGCTGCGGCGCAATGCTGTCGGCTGTAATCAGCGCTGTGGCACCTGTTGTTTCGGCTGCCGCTATGGCTGCAAGCGATCGACGCTCACCACCTATTTGCAAGATGCTTTTGAGGCTGGCGCCCGCATCATTGTGAACTGCAGCGCTGATCGCGTGCTGATCGAGCAGGGGCGCGCCGTTGGCGTCGTGGCGAGCGTGCGCGATCCTCTGAGTGGGCGCCTCAGTCGCCTGACCGTGCGAGCGCGGGCGGTTATTGTGGCAGCGGGCTCCATTCACTCGCCGGCTCTCTTACTGCGCTCCGGCCTGAGCAATCCACACATTGGGCGCCATCTCTATCTGCACCCAACGGCGGTGATAGCTGGCCTCTATCCTGACAAGATCTACCCCTGGAAGGGGGTCCTGCAGTCAGCCTACAGTAACCAGTTCGGCCATCTGGACGGCACCTACGGCTACAAGCTGGAGACCGCTCCCGTGCATCCGGGGATGCTCGGCGTGGCTCTGCCCTGGTGGTCAGCTCGCGACTATCGCCGCGAGCTGCTGCAGGCACCCTACGTGGCGGCCTTCATCGTGCTGACCCGCGATCGCGGCGAGGGCCGCGTCTCCCTCGACAAAGATGGCGAGCCGGTCATCGATTACGTGGTCTCGGTCTACGATCGCCGCCATCTGCTCCACGGCATGGCCCAGGCCGCGCGCGTGCATTTCGCCGCCGGAGCCCGTGCCGTGCTCTCGCTGCATACACGGCGCACCCGCATCGATCGCGCCGCCAACGGCACTCTCGATGAAGGAAAGTTTCGCGCGTTCGAACGCCAGCTTGAGCGCCACGGCCTGGCCCCCAATCGCCTCATGGTCTTCACCGCCCACCAGATGGGGACCTGTCGTATGGGCAACGATCCACGGCAGGCCGTGGTCGATGGCAATCATGAGGTGCATGGTGTGCGCGGCCTCTTTGTCTGCGATGGTAGCGTCTTCCCCTCGCCCTCCGGCGTCAATCCGATGCTCTCGATCATGGCGCTGGCTCACCGAGCAGCGCAATACATCAAATCAACGCTGTAGGGGAATATGCTCTATCAATCGAATATAAGGAGCAGACCATCACCTTTCAGGCGACAGAGCGAAAAGGACGAAAACCTCTCATGGCGAGAACGTCTCCTTCGCTTTGTGCGGAGCGTGCCAGGGGCCTTGACCGGCCTGGCACGCTCTCTGCGCCTGGTCTGGGAGACCAATCCCTGGCTGACCCTGGGCCTGGCTCTCAATACTCTGCTGCTGGCCTTCGTACCAGCCTCAACGATTTATCTCAACAAGCTCCTGCTAGATGCTGTTGTCATGGCCGTCAGGGAGAGCGCGCGCGCCGGCTCTTATCTGCGCGTGATTGTCATCCTGGCCGGGCTGCAGCTGTTGCTCAACCTCTTGATGAGCCTGCTAAGTACGTTGAGCAATACGTTTCAGCAGATCCTGCAGGATGAAACGGCCAGCCGCGTCCAGTACCTGCTGATCGAGCACGCTCATACGCTCGATATGGCCTTTTTCGAACGCTCCGAATTCTATGATAAGCTGCAACAAGTGCAGCAAGAGGCTATGCTGCGCCCGGTGATGATGATCGGCGGCACCTTTTCCCTGCTGCGCAACGCTCTCACCTTTAGCTCGATGATCGTCTTGCTGGTGCGGCTGGAGTGGTGGCTGGCCGTCATCGCCCTCGTGGCTCCAGTGCCTGCCTTTATCGCCGATGCGCGCTACGGCTGGCGCGGCTTTCAGCTCAGGCGGCGCCAGTCTCAAGAGCGGCGCATGCAAGCCTATCTGGTCAACCTGCTAACCACCGACTCCTATCAGAAGGAGATCAAGATCTTCAACCTGGGGCTGTTCTTCATTGAGCGCTTTAAGCAGTTCGCTGAGCGCTTCCTCAGCGAAGAACGCCGACTGGTGGTACGGCGCTACCTGGCCGGCTTCGGCTGGGGGACACTGACGACGCTGGTGAGCAGCGGCACCTTTCTCTATGTGGCCATTCAGGCCATCTATGGGCGCGTCTCGATCGGCGACTTGACGCTCTATACCCAGGCCGCTAACTCGGTGCAGAATAACTTTCAAAGTATTCTGGGCGGCTTCTCATCGATGTATGAACATAATTTGTACCTGAGCACGCTCTTTGAGGTCCTGGCCCTGCGCCCCGAGATGCCGCGTCCGGCCAATCCTGTACCACTGGAGCGCCCATTTACGCGCGGCATCGAGTTCCGCAACGTGACTTTCTGCTACGAGGGACGGCAGGAGCCGGCGCTGCGCAACGTAAGCTTTAAGTTGGAGGCCGGCCAGACGCTGGCCATTGTTGGGCGCAATGGGGCCGGCAAGACCACCCTGGTCAAGTTGCTGGCGCGTCTCTACGATCCCCAGGAGGGCCAGATCCTCATCAATGGCCACGATATCCGCGAATACGATCCCGACGAGCTACGCCGCGAGATCGGCATCATTTTCCAGGACTTCGTGCAATACCAGCTGCTGGCTCGCGAGAACATCGGCATTAGCCAGGTTGACTTCATTGAGGATCGAGCACGGATCACGGCGGCAGCCCAGAAGAGTGGGGCCGACGAGGTGATTGCTCGCCTGCCCCAGGGCTACGAGACGATGCTCGGGCGCTGGTTTGAGGAGGGTCACCATCTCTCGGGCGGCGAGTGGCAGAAGATGGCCCTGGCCCGCGGCTTCATGCGCGATGCTCAGATTCTCATTCTCGATGAGCCGACTTCGGCCCTCGACGCTCAGGCCGAGCATGAGCTGTTTGCGCGCATGCGCGAATTGACCCGTGGGCGCATTGCCATCTTTATCTCCCACCGCTTCTCGACGGTACGTGTGGCCGACCATATTCTGGTACTGGAGCGGGGTGAGGTGATTGAGCAGGGCAGCCATGAGGAGCTGATGGCGCACGGAGGACGCTATGCGGAACTGTTCAATCTGCAGGCGGCTTCCTATCGCTAGCAGTTTCCGGCGCTCCTGTGGCCACTGGCCAGCACCAGCGAGCCAGCGGGCAGCGGGTCGCCGCCTCACTGGCGCCGGCTGATGCCCAGGCCGCTCTCGATGCCCGAGAGATCATAGATAGCACCGCGTTGTTCGTAGCCACCGGTGAACGGGTCGGCGGCCAGCAGCATCGGAGTGTCGAGGTCGATGAAGCGGAAGCCGCCCAGGCCAGCAACGAAATGAGCAGCGGCGCTGATAGCCAGGCGCGACTCCATCATGGCGCCGATCATCAGCTGCGTGTGGGTGGCGCGACAGACAGCGGCGATGTCGAGGGCTTCGACGATGCCGCTTTTCATGAGCTTGATGTTGACCACGTTGACTGCGCCCATCGCGATCAGGTGGGCGACGTTGGCGGCACTGTAAGCGCTCTCGTCCGCAGCGACCGGGACGCGGCTGTGCTGGGTGACGTAGCGCAGTCCTTCGTAGTCGTCTTTGGGGACCGGCTGTTCGAGCAGCAGCGGGCGGATGTCGCGCTCGTCGAGAGCTTCCAGGCAGAGCAGGGCTTCGGCGGGTGTATAGCCCTGGTTGGCGTCCAGGGTCAGGCCCACGTTGGGCGCGGCCTCGCGCACCGCCTCGACTCGTGCCACATCTTCACGGACGTCGCTGCCGACTTTGATCTTGATGGTGTGAATGCCACGTCCGACGGCGGCCCGCGCCAGCTCGTAGGCGTGCTCAGGTTCGACTAGAGGAATGCTGATGTCGGTCTCGACAGCATTGCTGGCTCCGCCAAAGAAGGCATAGAGCGGTAGGCCGTAGGAATGGGTCAGGGCGTCGAGGAGGGCCATTTCGAAGCCGGCGCAGACGGAAGACTGGCTGAAATAGAGGCTGCGTAAGAGACGGGCCAGGCTGCGCCAGTGGGCGGCGTCTTTGCCCTGCAGCAGGGCGACGCAGCTCTGGGCGGCAGCCAGCGCCGTGTTCTGGTCTTCGCCTAGACTGGGCAGGAAGGGCGCGGCCTCACCATAGCCAACGCTGCCATCTTCCAGCGTGACAGTGATGAGGACGTTGCGCGCCTCGCTGGTGCTACCGGTGGCAATGGTGAATGGCTCCAACAGGGGAATGTTGAGCGGCTCAACGCTGATGGCGGCGATGGTGGTGCGTGTGGTACGTCGCTGATGGATGTGGGCCATAGTGCTTTCTCTGTCTCCTGCTTTTTTCTGCTCTGCTTGCTGCTGTGCTGATGCTGACCTGTGTGCTCTCTGGCTCCCTGGCTGCTTGTCTGTCTGACTGGCTGGCGGACAGGCTAGAGCTGGAGCTGGGTGCGGTTGCGCTGCCGGTCGGTGTGGCGCTCCAGGGCTAGCTCGATCAGGCGATCGAGGAGCTGCTCGTAGGGAAGGCCGCTGGCCTGCCAGAGCTTCGGGTACATGCTGATGGTGGTGAAGCCGGGCATGGTGTTAACTTCGTTGATGTAAAGCTGTCCACTGGCTTTCTCCAGGAAGAAGTCGACGCGCGCCAGGCCGCTCAGGTCAAGGGCCAGAAAGGCCTGAACGGCCTGGCGCCGCACCTGCTCGGCGGTCTCCTGTGGGAGGTCAGCGGGTATGACGATCTGGGAGCGGTTGTCAATGTACTTGGCGCGATAGTCGTAGAATTCGTTGCTCGGGATGATTTCGCCTACCACTGAGGCCAGCGGCTCGTCGTTCCCCAGAACAGCGCACTCCAGCTCACGGCAGTCGATGCCGCGCTCAACGATGATTTTGCGGTCGTATTCGGCGGCGAAGGCAATGGCCTGTTCCAGCTCCTTGCGGTTGTGGGCTTTGCTGATGCCGACGCTGGAGCCGAGGTTAACCGGCTTGATGAAGCAGGGATAGCCCAGCCGGGCCTCCACGGCTTCGAGGATGGGGCCGGGGTCACGCTCCCAGTCGTGGCGACGGTAGACCAGGTAGTCGACGATGGGAAGGCCAACGGCCTGGAAGATCATTTTCATTTTTTCTTTGTCCATGCCCAGGGCGGAGCCAAGGACACCACAGCCAACGTAGGGCACACCGGCCATGTCGAGCAGACCCTGCAGGGTGCCGTCTTCGCCGTAGGTGCCGTGCAACACCGGAAAGATGACGTCTACCCGGCCTGCTTCCAGGATCTGCCCGACGTTCTCAGGCTGGCTCAGCGGCACCAGGTGCCCCACAGTCGGATCGCCTGGCAAGGTCACTGCCAGACTCTCTTTGAGAACCTGCTCCCCTTGCCCTCTTTCGGCTGCGAGCAGACGCTGTGGATCGGCTCCAAGCAGCCAGCGCCCTTCCTGGGTGATGGCAATGGGGACGACCTCGTATTTGTTGGGGTCGAGGTGCTCGATAATGGAGGTGGCGGAGGCGATGGAGACTTCGTGTTCGCCCGAGCGACCACCGAAGATGACCCCGATGCGTAGTTTGCGTGCCTCTGGTTGGGAATGCTGCTCGCTCTGCATGCTTTGCTCTCTCCTTCCTCTCTTCCCTCTTATTGTGGGCCGCCTGTCCGCCCGGCAGGGGCCCCTGGCTCTGCTGACCACAGTTTGAGCATGGTTTCCATCGCCATGCCGCGCGAGCCTTTGAGGAGAACCAGGTCGGCAGGGTAGACCTCCGCCATCAGCAGGGCTGCCGCGGCGCGCTTGGCCTCTTCCAGAGCGCTACGGTCCTGCGGGTCAGCGGGGAAATAATGGGCGCACTCCGGTGGTAGACCGGCAGCTCTGGCTCCTTCGACGTAGTGGCGGGCCTGATCACCAATGGCTACGAGATAGTCCACAAGGCTGCCGAGGGCCTCGCCGGCACGCCGGTGCTCGCGCTCAGCGTAGGGTCCTAGCTCGAAGATGTCGCCCAGCACGGCCCAGCGCCGTCCTCCTTCCTCGACTGGCGTGGCCTGCATGGCGCGTGCGATGGCGATGATCGATTCGGCGCTGGCGTTGTAGCTGTCGTCGATAAGGGTGCTGCCGTTTGGCCCTGGCTTGATTTCGCCGCGTCCTTTGACCGGCGCCAGCGATTCCAGGGCGGCGCGAATTTCGGCCAGGGGCAGGCCCGCGGCACAGCCAACCGCCGCCGCTGCGAGGGCGATGTAGATGCCGTGGTCACCAGGAATGTGCAGCTGAACTGGACACTGCTCGCCGTGGTAGCTCAGGAGAAAGCGCCGCCCGCGTAGTGGGTCACCTCCATCAGGAATGGCTCGCACCTCGGCCTGCTCGCCGGTGCCGTAGTAGACAACGCGCGCCTGGGTGCGGGCAGCCATGCCGCGTACGCGGGGATCATCGTCGTTGAGGAAGGCGATACCATCGGGAGGCAGGGCCTCAACAAGTTCGCCTTTGGCCTGGACAATGCCCTCGACCGATTTGAAGAATTCGAGATGAGCGCTGCCGACGTTGGTAATGACCGACCACTGTGGGCGGGCGATGGTTCTGCAGAGCCAGGCCAGCTCTCCTACCCACTGGGCCCCCATTTCGAGCACGGCGTAGCGGTGCTGCGGCTCCAGACGCAGCAGCGTCAGGGGATAGCCGATCTCGTTATTATAGGAGGCGAAGGTTTTGAGGGTCGGCGCCTGCCTGCTGAGAACAGTGGCGATAGCTTCCTTTGTGCTGGTTTTGCCATTGCTGCCGGTGATACCGATGAAGATTGTGCCCTGCTGGCGTTGGGCGCGCTGGCGGGCGATGGCGTGCAGGGCCTGAAGGACGTCGGGGACGACGATCTGCAAGAAGGAGGGGGGGACGTCCTCGGCGGGTTGGCTGCAAAGGGCACCGCCGGCCCCCTGGCGGGCGACATCGGGAATGAAGCGATGGCCGTCGACGTGCTGACCCTTGAGGGCGATGAACAGGTCCCCGGGGGCGATCTGACGGCTATCGTGATGGGCTGCTGGGAAGAGGCGCTCCGTTTCCTCGGAGGCCAGACCGTAGAAGCGAGCACTGTCGCCGCAAGCCTGACGAATGTCGCTAAGGGTGAACATAGAAGCTGCGTCCTCTCCTCTGCCTATATATCTCCTACCTCAAGTGGGCGATCTCTTTCTCTCTGGTCTAGACCGATTGGCGGGCTGGGCAGACTACCGATTCTTGGGGCCATTATACCATAGCCTCTACAGCGCGCCTACGCTCCTGGCTGGCTGGGCGGGTCGTACCCGTACCTGACCGCCGCGGCCTGGGGAGAAATGTGATAAGGTTAAAGGAAGGAAGGAAGAGAGCACGGGCTGTAAGCAGCCTGCGGTCTGAAATGGAATCTGTTGATGGAATGGAGGAACAGTTTCGATGCGAGCAGTGGTGATCACTCATCCGGGAGGACCCGAGGTCCTGGCCGTTCGCGAGGTGCCGACGCCAGAGCCCCAGGGCGATCAGGTGCGTGTGCGTGTCCATGCTGCTGGCCTCAATCGGGCCGATTTGCTGCAGCGGGCGGGTGGCTATCCGCCGCCTCCTGATGCGCCTCCCGATATTCCCGGGCTGGAGTTTGCGGGAACCGTTGATGCGTTGGGGCCGCTGGCCCGCCGTTGGCGTCCAGGGCAGCGCGTGATGGGCCTGGCCGGAGGAGGGGCCCAGGCCGAGTACCTCGTCGTTCATGAAGGGTTGCTGGTAGAAATCCCCGACAATCTCGACTTTGTGCAGGCGGCAGGTGTTCCCGAGGTTTTCATGACCGCTCACGATGCCCTCTTTACGCAGGCGGGCCTGCAGATGGGCGAGCGTGTACTGATCCATGCCGCCGGCAGCGGCGTGGGCACGGCGGCCATTCAGCTGGCCCATGCTGCTGGAGCCATGACTTTCGGCACTGCGCGCACCGCGGCCAAGCTGGAGCAGGCCCGTGAGCTGGGGCTGGACCATGCCCTCTCTGCTCAGCATTTCGCCGCTGAGGTGCAGCGTTTGACTGGAGGGCAGGGCGTGCATGTGGTGCTGGACTTCGTTGGCTCCGCCTACCTGGCCCAGAATATGGAGGCCCTCGCTCCCTGGGGGCGCATGGTCATTCTGGCCACAATGGGCGGGGCCCAGGCTGAGATCAATCTCGGGCTGCTGATGGCCAAACGCTTGCAAATTCGCGGCTCAACCTTGCGCGCACGCAGTCTGGAGGAGAAGCTGACCGTCACGCGCCGCTTTGCCACCTCGGTCCTGCCTTTGTTGGCGAGCGGCAGGGTCAGGCCAGTCATTGAGCGGGTTTATCCACTGGAGGAGATTGCCGAGGCCCATCGCCAGATGGGAGAGAATCGTAACTTCGGGAAACTGGTGCTCTCCCTCAGCTAGCTGATCCCGTGTTTTTGTACGCTGACCAGCTCTCGCAAGCGCCGGCGAGCCAGTGGTGGCTGGCGCGCTCTCTCTGATTGGTTGGCTGTGTGGCTGTGTGGCTGTGTGGCGGTGATCGCCGCCGGTTCAAGAGCTGCAACTCGCCGGCGCGGAGCGCCCTGGGGCGGCGGAGATCCCTGGTGGGATCAGGAGACCGCTTCAGGCGGAGGTCTCTTGTTCGTCTTCGTGAGCCTGCTCGCCTGGCTGCCGCCGGCGGATCAGGACCTTATCGACGCGCCGGCCATCCATATCAATCACTTCCAGCTCAAAATTGCCCAGGGTCAGCCGGTCCCCTTCGTGGGGAATACGATCGAGGTGAGCCTGCACCAGGCCGGCGATGCTGTTGTACTGCCCGCGCTCTTCCTCGGGGATGGGCGGCAGCCCAATCTGTTCACGGACGGTCTCGTAGCTCTCCAGGCCATCGACCAGCCACGAGCCATCTTCTCGCTGGACGATGCTGCGCTCCTCGTCCACATCGTACTCATCCTGGATCTCGCCCACCAGCTCCTCTAGCAGATCCTCCATAGTTACCAGGCCGCTCACTTGGCTGTATTCGTCGATGACCATAGCAATCTGGGCCCGCTCGCGCTTGAAGCGGCGCAGCAAATCGTCCAGGTGCTGCTGCTCCAGAGCAAAGATCGGTGTGCGCAACAGGCGTAGATAGTCTCGGCTGGCGCTGCCAGTCAACATGTAGAGCAGGTCTTTGGCGTGCAGGATACCGAGAACGTTGTCGATCGTGTCTCGGTAGACCGGTAGGCGGCTGTAGCCGCTCTCGCGGAAGACACGCGCTACCTCTTCGAGAGGAGCGCTGGCTTCAATGGCCACAACTTCGCTGCGTGGGCGCATCACCTCGCGCACAGTGCGATCTGCAAAGTGGAGGGCGCGGCGAATAAATTCCTCTTCTTCGCGCTCGACTGCTCCACTGGTGAAACCTTCATGGGTCAGGTAGACAATGTCTTCTTCTGTGACCTCTGGCTGCGCCTCGGTCCGTTGGCCGAGCAGGCGTAGCAGGAGGTTTGTGGAGAGCGTGAGCAGGCCGACGATGGGGCGGGCAAGGCGCGACAGTAGACTCATGACGGGGGCGGCGGCGCTGGCCACACTTTCGGCGTGCTGCAATGCCAGGCGCTTGGGGGCCAGCTCGCCGATGACCAGCGTGAAGTAGGTGATCAGCAGGACGTCGATGGCCAGCGCCAGGCTATCGGCGTAAGCGCCGACGAGGGGCAGCGTGCGCAGCCAGGCTGCCAGTGGACCACTCAGGCTGGCGCCGCTGAAGGCCGCTGCCAGGGTGCTGATGAGAGTAATGCCTACCTGGACGGTCGCGAGAAAGCGGTCCGGTTCCTCGGCCAGCTCCAGGGCCTGTCGGGCCCGTTTCTTCCCAGCCTGGGCCTGCTGCTGAAGCCTGCCACGCCGCGCCGAAACGGTGGCAATCTCTGAAGCCGCGAAGAAACCGTTGGCGACCATTAACAGAAAAATAATGAGCAATTCAAGGCCGAGTCTACCAGACATGCCTCCGCTCTCCTCTCTTCTGTCCTCTTCTCTGGACCGTGATCTCGCTCGGGCAACTCTACCAGCAGCCTGACTGATCGTATGGTAGTGGTGCGTGATTGTGGCTGACGCCTTGCCCAGGCCAGAGTGCCTGCTCGCGTGGCACCACGGTACTGGGTCAGGCTCGCACGCTCGGCTAGCGCCCGGCAGGGGTAGTCTTATTCTAACACGTCCGTCACTGCCGGAGTGAGTGTCTGGCAAAAGCTGCCTGGTAGAGGTGGGGGCGCACGGACCCGGTCCAGGCCGGCCTGCTCTGCTTCCGAGGGTGCTCTGCCTCTCTGCTCTGGAACGCACTCACTTCACAGCGGTCGCGCTTATGGGCTATAATAGCGGTGCAGGGGCTGGCGAGCGAGCGGTCAAACCGGCGTGCGGCGCGGCTCCTGCAGTTTCCTGATCTGAGGAAGCGTCAAACACAGCATTTTCTGTTCTGTACTGTCATTCTATCTAATGGCGCTGCTAGGGGAGCCGTTCCAGGCTGAGAGGGCGACCATCGACAGATGGTTTGCCGACCCTGAAAACCTGATCTGGGTAATACCAGCGGAGGGAAGCGGCGAGCGCATTCGCCCTCGGCGCTCGCAAGAGGTGCACCGGTCCTGAGCGAGCCAGCCCAGCGAGGGGGATGCGTATGAGCAGCAATCTCTGCCTCATCGCCACACACCAGAAGCCCATGCATGAGCGCCCGCCGATTGTCGATACAGGTGCAAAAGCTACCACGGTGCCTGCTGCGCGGTGCTGCAGCTAGGTTGGTGGCGCGTGGCGGCCTCTTCCCCCGCTGCATAGACTGCTCGCTGCCAACTCCGAACTGAGCCGGAGGGCAAGGCGCGAGCCATTGCAATGAGGCTCGTTCTGCTCTACTTTGCGCTTCATACCTTTGCTTTGGGTTCCTCTCCTGAGAGTGGCTGTTTCGGTCCCCTTTCAGCGCGCCACTCTGTTCTGCGCGGCTACCAGGCGCGCAGACTTAGCCTTGTTAGTGACCGATCGTGGAGCAACAGCAATGCCTTCGCCCAAATTGCAGCTGACGGGAGTCACGCACTGCTACCGCGCCGGGAGACAGAGCGTAGAGGCACTGGCTGGCATCGATCTGACGGTGAACGTGGGCGAGTTTGTGACCATTGTTGGCCCCAGCGGCTGCGGCAAAAGTACCCTGTTTAATATCATTGCCGGAGTCGAGGAACCGACCGGCGGCACCATTATGCTTGACGGCGCAGTGAATGGCGAGCGCGCCGGCAAGACGGGCTACATGCCGCAGCAGCCGCTGCTCTTGCCCTGGCGAACCGTCGAAGAGAATGTCATGTTGGGCCTGGACATTCGCCGGGTCCCGCGCCAGCTGGCGCGGGAACAGGCCCGCGAGCTGCTCAAGCGCTTTGGTCTGAGCGAGTTCGCCAATCACTACCCGGCCTCGCTCTCCGGCGGAATGAGCCAGCGCGTGGCTCTACTGCGCACCGTGCTTTTTCATCCCTCTTTTCTCCTGTTAGACGAGCCTTTTGGCGCTCTCGATGCCCTGACGCGCCTCTCTTTACAGATGTGGCTGCAGGAACTCTGGCAGAGTCTCCAGGCCAGCATTCTCTTTATTACCCATGATGTTCGGGAGGCCATCCTGCTCTCGGACCGCATCTACATCTTCAGTGCTCGCCCGGCCCGTGTGCTGCGCGTCGTCGAGGTGGAGCTGCCGCGCCCGCGGCGCCCAGAGCAGCTAGCCACGCCCGCGGCGGCCAGTCTCGAACAAGAATTGATCAGCTTGCTGCTAAAGGAGCAGACGGCATGAACGGCAGTGCCTCCACTACTCTGCGCAGGCTGGCCAGCTATGGACCGGCCATTATGCTCGCCACGCTGCTCCTCGTACTCTGGGAGAGCTATGTGCGCCTTGCCCGGGTGAGTCCGTTCATTCTGCCAGCTCCCACGGCTATGCTGCAGGCGCTAGTGACCAATTGGGACCTCCTCTACGAGCACACCTTACAGACGCTGGTCGAGACCCTGATCGGCCTGGCTATCTCGGTAGTCCTGGGTCTGCTTATTGCCGTGCTGCTCGACCTCTCTCCCTGGGTACGGCGCGCGCTTTACCCGCTGCTACTGACCTCGCAGACCATCCCAATGGTGGCGCTGGCGCCGTTGCTGCTGGTCTGGTTCGGCTACGGCCTGCTGCCCAAGGTCTTGCTGGTGATTCTCTACTGCTTTTTTCCTATTGCCGTGGCCTGTGCCGATGGGCTGCTGAGCGTCGAGCCGGAGCTGATCAAGGTCCTGCGGAGCATGCACGCCTCGCGCTGGCAGATCCTCTGGTTGGTGCGTCTGCCAGGGGCCTTACCGGCCTTCTTCTCCGGCTTGCGCATTGCCGTCACCTACAGCGTTACGGGGGCCATTGTCGGCGAGTACGTCGGTGCCGAGAAGGGCCTGGGCCTCTATATGGAGACCTCGGCCAACTCCTTTGCGATGGCCAATGTGTTGGCGGCGGTCCTGATTACTGTCGTCTTGACCATCCTGCTCTTTGGCCTGGTGGCCCTCTGTGAGCGTCTGGCCCTTCCCTGGTATTTTACCCAGGCACGCACGCAGCGCTGAAACGCCGCGCTTTAGCCTTTGCTTGACTTGAAAGGATGCCTCGCCTATGAGCAACAGAACGCGCTTGACAGTAAGCATTGTGATCCCGCTGCTGGTCATTGTGGTGGTCGTGGGGGCTTTCCTCTGGCAGCAGCATGGAGCCGGCTCTGGAACCAGCACCAGCCCCACCGGTACCGGCACAGCCCGGCCCCTGACGACGGTCAAGCTGGCCCTCGACTGGACGCCTAATACCAATCACACGGGTATTTATGTGGCCCTGGCCCAGGGATGGTATGCCCAGGAAGGGATCAGGTTGGAGATTCTGCCGTATTCTTCGAATGTCTCGCCCGACGTGCTGGTCAGTACTGGCAAGGCCGATGTGGGCATTAGCTCGACCGAGGGCGTGGTCACCGATGCAGCCCTCGGCCAGCCGGTGGTCTCGATCGCTGCTATTATCCAGCATAATACTTCAGCGCTGGTGACGCTGGCCAAGTCCGGCCTGAAGCGTCCGCGCGATCTCGATGGCAAGGTCTATGCAGCTTTCGGCGCGCCTTACGAGACGGCGGTGGTGAGCGCCATTATCAAGCACGACGGTGGCAAAGGGGTGTTTCGCAGTGTGACACTGGATGTCGATAGTATGCAGGCGCTGGAGACGGGGCGTGTCGACTTTGTCTGGGTCTTTGAAGGTTGGGAAGTCATCCAGGCTCAGCGCCAGGGGGTGCAGCTGAATGTCTTCCCGGTGACCAGCTATGGCATTGCCGATTACTATACCCCCACCTTGATTACGGGGCCAGGCCAGATCAAGGAGGAGCCGGATGTACTGCGTCGCTTCATGGCGGCGACGGCGCGAGGCTATGAGTATGCGCGCCAGCATCCGCGTGAGGCGGCGCAGATGCTGCTCAATATGGCTCCCAAGGGCACCTTTCCTGATCCCGGCCTGGTCTACGCCAGCCAGGAGTTCTTGAGTCCGCGCTACGCTGACCCAGCTCGCCAGTGGGGCTGGCAGGACTCCGCCCCCTGGCATGGGTATCCTCAGTTCATCCTGGATACGGGCCAGATTAAGAATAGTGCCGGTCAGGTCGTGCGCTCGCTCAATTTCGACTCGCTCTATACGAATGCCTTCCTGCCTCAGTCTCAGTAATTGAGCGCCTGGCGCTACTGGCCTGGCCCGAGCAGGATAGGTGGCGGCCAACGGAAGAGCATGCCCGGTCGACTCCTCCGTTGGCCGTTGGGCTTTTGGGCGGAGGCTGGACGGGAGTGCTGCTCTCCTCAACCAGCCAGACAGAGCGGCTGAGCAGGCAAGGCAGGCGGAGGCCGATACCTCGGCGCACTCTCTTCGTTTCATCAAATAGATGGATATCCTGCCATGCTGGATCTATCTGCTCGATAAGCTGCTCTAGCCTTGGTGCGAAGAACCACCGTTATGCAAACATCCGACCGCTACACCTTTTGCCCGACATGTGGGGCCGCCAACAGTTTGGAAACCCAGGTCTGCCAGTACTGTCAAGCCTCTCTCTCGCCTGCTGCTGATCCTGCAGCTACTGCCGACCCTTCGTCGACCCAGGGAGCGCCGATCATTATCAAGATCGAGTCTGATGTGGAAGCGCAACCGGTAGACAGCCGTTCGCTCGTGCCGCTCTGGCCCGGGATGGTTTTGCGCGAGCGCTATCACATTCTGCGTATCTTGGGACGTGGTGGCTCTGGGGCGGTCTATGAGGCCAGCGACCTGCACGAAGGTGAGCGCCGTGTGGCTATCAAAGAGATCGTGGCCTTCCACCTAGAGCCACGAGTGGCTGCTGAGACGATCGCCTCCTTCTACAGCGAGGCCTCGCTGCTGGCGACCTTGCGCCATCCCAGCCTGCCGGAGGTCTACGAGTATTTTACCGAGCAGGATTGCTGCTATCTGGTCATGGAATTCATCCAGGGTGAGACGCTGGAGGAGCGTCTGCAGCGCAGTCAGGGTGGTCGCCTTCCTCTCGATGAGGCCCTGGAGATTGCCGTTCAGCTCTGCACGGTCCTTGAATACTTGCATTCGCGCCCGGTGCCTATTATTTTCCGCGACCTGAAGCCGGCCAATATCATGCTCGATAGTGTCGCCGGACGGGTCTGCCTGATTGACTTTGGCATTGCGCGCCGTTTCAAGCCAGGCCAGAGCCGCGATACGCTCGCCCTGGGTTCACCTGGCTATGCGGCCCCTGAGCAGTATGGCAGGGCGCAGAGCACGCCCCAGGCCGATATCTACGGGCTGGGGGCCACGCTCCACCAGATGCTCACAGGCGTTGATCCCTCAGAGGCCCCTTTGCACTTTGTCCCACTGCGCTCCTTTGATCCGGCCCTCCCTCCTGAGCTCGATGAGCTGGTGGCGCATATGGTAGAGATTTCCCCCCAGAAACGGCCAGCCAGCGCGGCAGAAGTGCGCCGCCAGCTTGAGTCGATCCGCCACCGTCTTCCACGCACCCGACGAGCCAGCAGCCGCGGGCAAAGCCAGCAACCATCTCCAGCCCCGGGAAAGCGCAGGCAGCCAGGGGCCCAGCCTTCATCTGCTGGACCGTCTGCCGCCGCTGCTCCTTCGGCCCCAGCGCTACCGCGTCGTCTGCTGCTCATTGCTGGACCTTTCGTTCTGGGGGCCGTGGTGGGCATCTTTGGAGCGCGCGAGCTGGACCTGCCCCTGATCCCGGCCTCGGCCAACCTCCAGACGCCGACCGTCTTCGCTCGCACGCCGGCAGCCAATCTGCTCTCACTCCCGCGTGTGAGCGTGAGCCTGGCCCTGAGCTACCGCGGCCATCAAGCCCCAGTTCGCGCCCTGGCCTTCTCCAGCGACGGGCAGTATCTGGCTTCTGGTGACCTGGCGCATGCGGTTCACATCTGGGAGCCGCTCTCTGGCGAGCTGCTGCTGCGCTATGATGATCATCGCGCGGCCATTACCTCCCTCGCCTGGCTCCCTGGCACCAGCGTGCTGGCTTCGAGCAGCGAGGATGGCACAGTCCAGGTCTGGGATGTGGCTCAACAGCGGCGCCTGCTTGTGTATCGGGGCCATCGGGGAGCTGTGCGAGCGGTCAAGGGGAGCACAATAGGTTTGTTCGCCTCGGGAGGAGTCGACGGCAGCGTGCAGGTCTGGGATGCCAGCACTGGCGCGCGCAGCTTGCTGCTCCTGGACGAGAGCCGTGCTCCGATCAGCGCTCTGAGCTGGTCACCGGCGACTACCATCCTGGCCTCTGCCGATGAGCAAGGCAACGTGTTGCTGTGGGAGACCCGTAATGCGGCGCTGAGCGCGCGTCAGAGGGTACTCGACGCTGTGAGCGGGCAACCTGTGGCCCTGCTAGCACTGGCCTGGTCGCCCGATGGCTCGCAGCTGGCAGGTGCCGGAGCCGACGGCCAGGTTGTCTTGATCAGTCTACAGGGCAGCGCCTTTCTGGGCGGCCAGGTCGTCTCATCGTCCCCCTGCACCGCTCTGGCCTGGTCGCCAGATAGTCGCCTGCTGCTGGTTGGCAGCGGCAATCAGGCTACCATCTGGCTGGCCAGTACAACCGCTTACAGTCCACTCTACACCTATGAAGAGCAGGACGGGAGTGTGGCGGCAGTGGATTGGTCGCTGAATGGCGGGCTGCTCGCTTCCACGGGCGGGAAGAGCGTGCGTGTCTGGAGTGTGAGCAGCAGCAGCAGCAGCTAATCCACGCAGGAGCTGGAAATGACCGGGCGAGAGGACGAGCGAGCTGCTGCCGACAGTGGCCTGGAGCGGATCAGAGGAGGTCGCTGCGCGTGTGGATGATCAATAGCTGGCCGCTGACCAGGGAGATGCTGGCCTCCGGCTGGATCAGCTGATTGCTGACGCCACGGGGCCGGCCAAAGACGAGCCTCTCCCCGTGCAGCGGGTAGTACAGTCCCTGGGTAGAGACGCCCTGCGCATCGCCCGCCAGCGGCAGCAGCGAGACCAGGTCGCCGGTCTGACCACGGACCTGCGTGACGCCGGGACCGCGCAGCAGCCAGCAGATGGATGGCCCGTCGACGAGGCGCACCGTCACTTGATCATAAGCTGCCAGCAGCAGCACGTTAGCCAGGGCGTGGTCGCAGCGGGCCCCACCCCAGGCTCCCAGAATGGTCACAGCCGTTGCTCCCTGCTCAATGGCATATTGGAGCGCCAGCTCGCTATCGGTCTCGTTCTTCTCGACAGGCGTTTGCACAAAACGGCAGCCAGCGGCCTCAATTTGAGCCGCCAGGGCAGGCGCGAGCGAATCCAGGTCGCCCAGTACGACAGCTGGCAGCCGGCCCAGGCGAAGAGCGCTCTCGGCCCCACCATCTGCCGCCAGAACCAGGTCTGCCTGGCGCAGGACCTCCTCAACCAGAACGCTCGGGTGCAGCGTTCCACCGGCGAAGATTACCGCCTGCATCTCTGCATGTCGACTCCTTTCTGCCAATTGTTGTCGCCGCCCGTCCTGGTCCGTTCAGGACGGCGGGCGGACAGCTCTTGACTGGAGAGCATTGTACCATCTCGTCGACATAGCAAACGAGGGCCAGAAAGGGGCAGAGACGTGCAAAGCGGCGAATAATGACGTACAATGGCCCTGGTTGGCTGGAAGGCTTCTGGCTGTCCGCAGCTGCTTCTCCCTGGCTACCCCATCAGTGCAGTGAGTGAGCGACCTCTTGCTGTCAGCCTGCCAGCTTGCCAACAAGCCAATGTGTAGCTCTCTTGGAGCGTTGTCCGTTCTACAGGTGGAAGTCTTCACTTCGCCACGTGGGGGAAACAAGCGATGCTTTCCACGCAAGCGATACCGCAATCATGGGGGCGCTATCCGCGCGTCAAGCCAGCGCGCGTCATACCGATCTACTGGCGTGATCAACTGCCCGATCTGCGGACCCTGCCCGGCCCGCTGCTGGCCTACGGCTATGGCCGCAGCTATGGCGATAGCTGCCTCAACGAAAATGGAACAGTGCTGGCGGTCAGTCACCTGCGGCGTTTTCTGGCCTTTGATGAGGAACAGGGGCTGTTACGCTGCGAGGCCGGGGTCTCGCTGGCCGAGATTCTGGACCTGGTTGTGCCTCGGGGCTGGTTCCTCCCGGTCTCCCCAGGCACGAAATTTGTATCGGTGGGTGGCGCCATCGCCAACGATATTCACGGTAAGAACCATCACAAGGCGGGAACCTTCGGCTGCCACGTTACGCGCTTCGAGTTGCTGCGCTCGAATGGCGAGCGCCTGATCTGCTCGCCGACTGAGAATCGTGAGCTGTTTGAGGCGACCATTGGCGGCCTCGGCCTGACGGGCCTGATCCTCTGGGCCGAGTTTCGCCTGAAGCGCATTCACAATCCCTATATTGATATGGAGCGTATCCGCTACGATTCGCTCGAAGAGTTTATGGAGCTGTGTGCCGAATCCGACGAGCAGTATGAGTATACAGTGGCCTGGGTCGATTGCCTGGCGAGTGGCAGTAAGCTCGGACGGGGGATCTTCATGCGCGGCAATAATAATCAGTCGCCCGAATATGCTCACAAGCCATTGCCGCGTAAGCTACCGCTGGCTGTGCCCGTTGATCTACCGTCCTTTACCTTGAATACGCTGACACTGAAAGCCTTCAATACGCTCTATGATCACTCACAGCTGCAGAAGCGTGTCTTTAAAGTCGTCCCCTATGAACCCTTCTTTTATCCTCTCGACTCTATCCATGACTGGAACCGCATGTATGGACCGCGCGGCTTCTTCCAGTATCAGTGTGTCGTGCCTTACGATCAGGGCTACGATGTCATGAAGGAGATTCTGCAGCGCATCAGCCGTTCTGGTCAGGGTTCCTTCCTGGCGGTCCTGAAGAAGTTTGGAGACGTGCGCTCGCCTGGTCTGCTCTCCTTCCCGCGTCCGGGCCTGACCCTGGCTCTGGATTTTGCCAACCAGGGGCCGAAGACGCTGCGCCTCTTTGATGAGCTGGATGCCCTGGTACGCGAGAGCGGCGGGGCGCTGTACCCGGCCAAAGATGCGCGTATGCACGGCGAGGATTTCAAGCGCTTCTTCCCGCGCTGGGAGGAGTTTATGCGCTCGGTTGATCCAAAGTTCTCATCCAGTTTCTGGAGACGGATGGCCCTTGTTCCTTCGCGGGAGCAGTCTGCCACGGTAGAGGTTTGACTATGGTGTTGCAGAAAGTTGTGATTGTTGGAGCGACCTCGGCCATCGCCTACGAGGCGGCGAAGTGCATGGCGGCCCGGGGCGCCGAGTTGTTTCTGGTTGGGCGCAACCCGGCAAAACTGGAGACGGTAGCCGCCGATCTGCAGGTGCGTGGGGCTCAGCGGGTCGAAACCTTCGTTCTGGATGTTAACGATGTGGCGCGCCATCAGGAGATGTTCGACGCCGCCGTGGCGGCCTTCGGCTGGCTGGATGGCCTGCTCATTGCCCACGGTACGCTTGGCGATCAGCGCAAGTGCGAGCTGAGCGTTGAGGAGACGCTGCGCGAGTTCCAGACCAATGCCCTCAGCGTGATCGCCCTGCTAACGCTGGTCGCGAATTATTTTGAGCAGCGCGGGCGCGGCTGCATTGCGGTGCTCTCTTCGGTGGCAGGCGATCGCGGGCGCCCCAGCAACTATGTCTATGGCGCTGCCAAGGGGGCGGTCTCGATCTTCTTGCAGGGCCTGCGCGCTCGCCTGGCCAGGCACGGCGTGGCCGTTGTGACCATTAAGCCGGGACTGGTCGATACGCCGATGACGGCTCACTTGCGCAAGGGGCTGCTCTTCTCTAGCGCGCGCCGCGTTGGGCGCGGCGTCTACCGCGCCATGCAGCAGGGCCGTCCGGTGGCCTATTTGCCCGGCTACTGGCGCCTGGTGATGCTGATCATTCGCCTGATTCCGGAGCGGGTCTTTCAGCGCCTCTCGCTCTAGCCTGCTTCCAGCTCAAGACAGAGGTAGGTAGTTGACCTGGCCATTGGGGCCGATCTCCAAAAAGTAGAGGGGACGCCCCGGGAAGGCGCGGCGCAGGCGCGCGAACTCCTCCGGCTCGCTGGCCCGGGCATAAATGATGTCTCCCTGCTGTAAGAGGGGAGCGTTGAGGGGAAAGAGGACGAAGTCGTAGAGTGCCAGGTCGCTGGTGACGACAATGGCGTGATGTACTGGGGGCTGGTAGATGGCCTGCAGATCGATCTGCGTTCCGGCTGGCAGCCCGCTGTAGTTGTGATAGAGGCCGATCTGTCGCGGAGTATAGTACACGAGGTTGCAGGCCAGCAGAGCAGTGAAGAGCAGGGCCGTCAGCAGGCTGCATTGTCCAGGCAGACCGACCACGAATGGCCCAACGGTGGGCTTTTGCCTCGTCGTCGTCGGCTCGGATGCAGCTCTCTCCTGCTGGGATTGAGCGGCCCGGCTGGCTGAACGGACCCGCAACACCTGTCCCACGCTCTGGATGATGGCCTGCTCGCTCTGGGCCAGCGCCACCAGGCCGCGGGCGCTCAGCAGGAGCAAAAAGGGAAGCGTCTCATACAGATAGCGCGGCCCCAGATAGATGCCGTGGTAAAAGTAGCCCACAAAGGCCAGGGCAATGGCCGCCGTCCCGGCCAGCAGCAGCCAATCTGTGGCACGGCTCCGGCCACTGATGAAAGGCAGCAGTGGTAAGGCCAGCGTGAGGTAGAAAGGCCAGCCGAAGAGGTCGATGGCCAGAAGGGTCAGCTGCTCGTCGAGATTGACCAGGCCAGCGGCCAGAGTGTGGGCACCATAGAAGCCGATCCCCTGGCCAAAGCCCCAGCGGTCACCGGCGAAAAACAACTCGCGCGGCGAGTTCAGCGGATCACCCGTCAGGGCCAGGTTAAAGAGCAGATCGAGGACGAGGAAGAGCAACAGGATCAGGCTGGAAGCGAGCAAGGCCCACAGCCAGAAGCTCGGCCAGGGACGCCAGCGCCGCCAGGCGACAAAGAGGGTGGCGCCGCTCAGCATCGCAATATAGAGCAGCGCCACCTGCTCGCGCGTCAGATAGGCCAGCCCGAAGCAGAGCGCCGCTAGAGGCAACCCCCAGAGCTTGCCCTCTTGCTGGAAGCGCAGCAGCGACCAGAAACCCCAAACAAGATAGAAGAGCGTGATGGTATGGCTGAGGTAGGAGGCCGCCAGATAACTGTAAAACGGCGAGAACACCCCGAGCACCACAGCCAGCGTAGCGACCGTGCGATCGTAGAGGCGTGCGGCGATCAGACCGATTCCCAGCAGGGCGAACGTCCCCAGGACCGGCTCGACGGCGTAGGGGAGGCCCAGCCAGAAGCCGGGCACCAGCGTGAGGGCGGTGCCGGGCGGATATTGGGCGAACCAGCGACCTGCGAACTGAACCATGAAAGGACCGGGGAAAAGGTCTGGTGTGGGTGGCAGGGGTACCGCCAGCCGCCCCTGAGCATACATCTTGGCAGCGAAGACGTAGGCGGCGGCGTCATAGATATGGGGCTGACCATTGTATTCGACGCGCGCAATCCAGAGCGTATAGCCCAAAGAGCCGATCAGGGCGAACAGAGCCAACGGATGCAGCGCCAGTGTCAGGCGCCGCCACCAGCCCGTGAGAAAGCCAGGCAGAACCTGGCTGCGGCTGGCCCCCCAGAACCTAAACCAGGGCCATTTCCGACTGGGGGCGCCACCTGCGCGCTCCTGGTGAGCGGGCGGCGAGGGAGGTGGCCGCCGGGCGAAAACCAGCCTCTGACCTCCGAAGAAGCTGATCCTCGTCAAGGCGCCAGCGACCAGTGTCTGCAGGAGCAGCAGGGCCGTTGCCCAGAGCAGCGAGCGCACCAGGGTATCAACGACCTCGGCCCCGAAGGGCGCGGCATCCAGCGGAAAAAAGACGCTCCTCATAGGCTGGGCTGATCCTGTTCCCTCTTGAGAGGACAGCTCAGGGGTGAGCCAGATCAAGCTCAGGCTGCGATCGTTACGATCCAGCGTAATCTGCAGCATGCCACCGCTGGCGGTCATCAAAATCAGCGAGCGCGGAGTCTCCGGTCGTTGCAGCTCAAGATGCAGACGCAGCGTCGTGCTCCCCGGCAGACTCACCGTTGTCGAGGGAGCAGGCCAGGCCACAGCCCGTATCAGATGCTGACCGCTCCAGACCTCCAAATTGTGCCAGCGACTGCTCCCCTCTAAGTCGCGCATCCAGCTTTGAAAGCGATAGTACCACGACGAGGAAATACTATGAATATACGAGAGGTCGAGTGTGAAGTTATTGGTACTGTCGCTACCGTCGATCTGGTACTCATGCAGCGCGGGGTCCTGGGCCGGCAAACGCAGCCCTATCAGAGGCGCCAGATGGCCTAAAGGGAGGCGCTGGCCTCCCACGAGCAGGGTCGTCGTTCCCGGCTGGCTCAGCACCTCTACCGGCAAAGCGACCTGATAGCAGCAAGCATCGGCTCCCAGCAAGAGCAGCAGCAGGCCAGCCAGTAGTAAACAGCGCCAGCGCCAGGAGAGCGCTCGGCGTTGCTTCCGCGTCGGCCTGGTGGAGGGTGGGATCTGTGCACTGCCTCTCATGCTCATCCTGCTGCCTGACCTGCGTCCCCCCAGGAACGCTTCCCACAGCGACATCGACTATGTCTGCTCTTCACAAACTTACTCGTCCCAGCCACTACCAGCATCATCGCCCGCTCTCTGCTCTCTGCCGTCCCATCTGTACCCATCTGTAGGAAGGCAAGATATCGCTCCTGCCCGGTGCGGTGCCCACAGCAAGAATGCCGGTCAGCCCTCCTCAAGTATAAGGGGCCTGTGTAGCGCTCATGGCTTGAGGCGTTTGCCCTGCTCCTGCTGGCGCAGGGCCTCATAGAGAACGATACTTCCGGCGACCGCTGCATTCAGCGACTGGATACGCCCGCGCATAGGGATGCTTACCAACAGGTCGCAATGCTCGCGGACAAGGCGGTGCAGCCCCTTCGCCTCGCTGCCCACCACCAGCGCCAGCGGCCCCGTCAGATCGGCCTCAGTATAGCGCTGACGGGCACTGGCATCCAGACCGATGACCCATATATTTTGTTGCTTCAAAAACTCGATACAGCGTGTCAAATTGGTCTCGCGAGCGATCAAGAGATGCTCAGTAGCGCCGGCGGAAGTCTTGACCACAGCGGGCGTAATATCCGCGGCGCGGTGCTCTGGAATAACAACGCCGTGTACGCCGGCGGCCTCAGCGGTGCGCAGCAAAGAACCCAGGTTCGTCACGTCCTGCAAGGAGTCCAGAATCAGCACAAAAGGATCTTCCTGGCGCTCGGCAGCATAGGCCAGGATCTCATCGAGGCTGACATAGCGTCGCGACTCCACCACTGCAATACAACCCTGGTGGACGGAGCCGCTGCTTAACTGATCGAGGCGGGTACGAGGCACACTCTCGATAGGGATCGAGCGTCGTTGCGCCTCCTCGACGATGGCCCGGAGAGCTGGCGCCTCGCGCAATCCCTCAGCCAGAAGCAAGCGCTTGACCCGGCGCGGCGAGCGCAGGCTCTCCAGCACTGGATTGCGGCCCCAGACATAATCGGGCATAGCACTTCCTCAGCAGACGAAAGGTAACGGAACAGACCTGGTCGATAAGGCAAAGCAAAGCAAAGCAAAGCAAAGCAAAGCAAGCAAAGGACCCCTCCAACCTGCCGGACTGATGAGGTCAGATCTGGCTGGCCAGCGGGCGGACAAGAAAGGACAGCCTGGCTTTCCTTCTCTTTGGCAGGCTGTCCTCTGGCTAGAGCCGGCTATCGTCCCCCTCTTCCAGGGACGCCAATGGCATGGCTGGAAGGGAGGGCACAGCGCCCTCAGACTCGGGCAGGGCACTGAAGAGGCCAGCGACCAGCTCGCGTACTGGGGCAAAACTTTGACGATGATGCGGACTCACGCCATAGCGGCGCAAGGCGGCAAGATGGGCCTCCGTCCCATAACCCTTATGGCGATCGAAGCCATAGACAGGAAACTCCTCGTGAAGACGCTCCATCAGGTGATCGCGCGTCACCTTGGCGACCACAGAGGCGGCAGCAATGGAGAGGCAGCGCGCATCACCCTTGATCAGAGGGCGCTGGGGCAGAGGAACCCCGGGCAGCGTCAGCGCGTCCAGCAGCAACGCCTCGGGCCGGACCTGTAGCTGGGCCAGAGCCTCGCGCATAGCCCAGCGGGTGGCCTCCAAAATATTGCGTTGGTCGATCAACTCCACCGAGGCTATGCCCACGCCCACAGCGAGCGCCAGCTGCTGAATCACCGCATACATGCGCTCGCGCTGCGCGGGAGTCATCTGTTTTGAATCGCGCAGCTTCGTACGTAAGAACAGAGCCGTCGCATCCTGATCGGACCCGCTTTCGAGCGTTTCAGACGCCGACGTCAACCGGGCCAGGCGCTCGACAGGAAGGATGACGGCAGCGGCCACCACTGGGCCGGCCAGGCAACCACGGCCAGCTTCGTCCAGTCCGGCAACGAAACGATACCCCTGAGCAAGCAGCGCCAGCTCTTCCTCTAAGGTTGGCTCCATGTCCTCTCTCTGTCTGCTGCCTCAGTATCGCGTCCGTGCCTCTCCTTTCCCGTGCCCGCTGCCAGGTCCCAGCCGCAAAGCGAGCGAGCGAGTGAGTGAGCAAGCAGGCAAACGAGCGATGAAGAGAGAGCGAGCAAAGGAGAAACAGCGGAGCGTCTCAACAGAGCATAGAGAAGGCTGCCCGCAAGGGGAAGCTACTCCTCGCCCTTGCGCTCCTCGGCCAGCGCCTCGCGAGCCGCGGCGGCAGCCTCTCGGGCGGCAATCTCGGCCTTGCGCATCGGACGGACCTCCTTCAGGCGGGCCGACTTGCCGGAACGCTCACGCAGATAATACAGCTGCTTACGGCGCACCCGCGCATGACGGAGCACCTCAATCTTCTCAAGGCGGGGCGAATGGAGCAGAAAAGTACGCTCGACACCGATCCCATGTGCGGCGATACGGCGCACTGTAAAGGTCCGATTAATGCCGCCGCCGTGTAAGCGAATCACAACGCCCTCGAAGGGCTGAACACGCTCATCTTTGCCCTCACCGACGCGCACAAGCAGGCGGACCGTATCGCCGGATTTAATTGCCGGCACATCCTTACGCATCTGCGAGCGCTCCACTGCCTCCAGCAGGGCGCGCCCGGCGGGCTTTGGAATCTCCTGTTTCTCGGCCATATTCCCAGAAACCTCCACTCCGCTCCGTTACGCCACCAGGGCAGACAACCATGAAGGGGCCTGCTCTCTGAAGATCAAAGGGTGTTCTCTCTGGCTGACCAACTGGCTCGCTGCTGCCGTGCCGGAGACGGACGGACAGACAGTGGCCAGGCCGTGCGGTCCGGCTGGCTCTGATCCTGGTAGCGCCTGGATAGACGGATTGAGACAACACAAACGCAGGCGGCAATAAGCCAGCTTCCCAATAAAGCGGCCTCTTGCGCTGCTCTTTATCGTAGAGAAGACCACTTGTGCAGAAGAGAGGCCAAAGGCTCTCTTCACCTGCCGCGGGCCGACGCTCGCCCCCTATCTCTTGCTGGTTGCTGATAAGGCCCCGGCCCGGCTGCACCTGGCTGACGAGCTACCGATCTGGGCCTACTGAGGGGAACTCGCGGCTTTCGCGCTATTGAAGAGCTTCATCAAACGCGACTTGCGGCGTGCGGCATTGTTGGGATGCAGCACACCTTTCTTCACGGCGCGGTCCAGCGTACTGATGGCTTGGCGCACCGCCGCCTCAGCATCAAGGCCACTTGCAATCGCCAGGCGAGCTTTCTTAATCGCCGTCTTAACGGACGACTTCACGCTGCGGTTATACAAACGCCGCTTGCGCTCCTGACGCAGGCGTTTCTCCGCTGACTTCGTGTTGGGCATAGAAGCTTATCGAACCTCCCCGCTTCCTTAGCGATAATCACACGACAGCTACTCGTTGGCGCCTTTCACTCACGCGACGAGGGCCTGGCTGCTCTGCTGGCCGTAGCAGCTCGCCCCTGATAGCCTTACGCTCTGCTCTCCTTGAGGAGTGCTCCTCGGCGGTGGGGTCCAGCGCGGGCGGCGCCTCCCATCATCTCGGGTCACGCACGTTAGAGCGCAGCCGCCCTGTTGAGGCGCCAGCGACCTGGTCAACTGGCTCACTAGAGGTCGGGCCTTGCCCGCCCGGCCTGGTCGGCGGTCCTATCCCGTGTTGCGCTCCTTGCCAGGGGGCGCCTCTCTGGTGTCTGCTTGCTGTCTATGGATCAACTGGCTGGCTACTAACTTGATTGCCTGATTCGTGCAAGCAAGCAAGATAAGACCGGCGCATTGGCGCCGGATAGGGTGAGTGCTCAAGGATTGTAACATAGCCGGCGCTGGTTGTCAAACGCTCTTTGTCCCTTGTCACCCTGCTCCTGGCCTCTTTCTGTCTGGTGATGCGCGAGGACGAGGAGGAAGGGAAGCAGGAAGCAGCTGGCGAAGAGGGGTGATAGCTGAGCGAGGAGGCAGCAAAGAGAGGGGGCCTGGCCAGGCCCCCTCTCTCTCGCCGGAAGAGAGATCGCGCTGATCAAGCTGGTCGCGTCGGAGCTGCTAGTAGATAATCAACGGGGTTCCATAGGCGGTATGGTTATAGAGCCAGCCAGCCGCATCCGTCGGCATATTGATGCACCCGTGGCTCCCATTGCCAGCGAACTCCTCATCGCCGCCGCTATCGTAATGCGGAAACTCTGTGCCTGGGCCATAGTCGGCGCGCCACCAGCTATCGTGGATAAAGTAGCCATCCTGGCGGTAGGCCATTGCATAATTGATCTTCGTGTCGGGATACCAGAAGGCCGAGCCTTTCGGCTCGCTCGATTTAAAGACCGTCGGTGACTCCCGATCGAAGATATGGTAGATTCCCGGGGGCGAAGGCCGCATGTACTGCCCGGTGGTCACATAGAAGGCGCGTACGAGCTGACCATTATTGTAGAGGCGCAGCACCTGCTCTACCAGCGAAACCACCATGACCTCGCCCTGCATGAAGCCATAGCGTTCCATCAGCTGCAGGTCGGTCCTGTGCGCCTGGTTATAGGGCGTCTGATCGTCGTAGTCGGCCTCCATAGCCTGGAGCAGGGTTGTGCCGCGATTGATGAAGTCGATTGCAGCCTGGTAGTCGTCGATGGTCTGAGCCGTTTGCACCAGGTAATCTGCATCCGAGCCAATGCCCTGGTCCATATATTCGAAATCCAGCTCGTAACCGTGGTACTTGTGAGTGGCGCCCCAGTTTTTGACCTCCGTGTGGAACTGCTGGAGCAGGTAACTGGCTTTGCCGCGGTAGACCGTGAGCTGGATTGCGCCGATATCGTTATCGATCTGCGAAGAGACCTGCAGATAGTCGCCGATGGTCTGGGCCTGGTCAAGCGCGTGTTGGTCAGCCGCCAGCCGCTGCTGGAAGGTGCTCACATCCTGACCGTACTGCTGAGCCTGAGCAATATAGTCGCTGAACTGTTTCAGCTTGGCTGCGCCCACGTAGGGGATGGCTTGCGTGGAGATGACCACGGCTTGCGTGAACTGGGCATTGATCGTATTGATCAACCCCTGGAAGTCCGCAGGGGTCCGCGCCGAGTGGTAGCGCTGTTGGTCGGCCTGGAGTAGCTGCTTGAGAGACGTAGTATCCAGGCGCGAAGCCTGAAGCTGACTAATGACCTGATCAAAGGTTTGCATTTGGCTGGCGGCAGTCGCCATCAGGCGTAACGCCTGGGTGTCCTGGCGAGCCTGGTTACTGATCTGCTGGTAGTCTCGCGGCAATTTAGCCTGGCTAAAGGACGTCTGCAGCTTGGCCAGGCGACTCTGGAAAGGTTGGGCCTCGGCAAAGCCTTGGGCCTGGCGCTCGGAAAGCAGACTGGCGTAGTTTTGCAGATCCTGCCAGGCCTGATAATCAAATTCGTCGGTGACCTGGGAAGTCAGCCCCTCGACTTGAGTGCACAGTTGCTGATAACGCTGTGTCAGATTCTGGTAGTATTGGACCAGGGGCTGATCGTTAAAAAAGCTCAGGGGCGCGTGGCTGGAGGCAAGCTGTGCCTCCTGATCCTCAATAGAGCTAAGCAGCGTTTGGGGCACGCCCACACTGCGCGCCTGGGCGATCAGGCTGTCAAGCCTGGCCTTGGCCTGGTTTGACGCTTGCTGCTGAGCAGAACCTCCACCGCATGCATTTAGTGTAAAAAATAAAAGAAAGATACTAAGCAAAATTGAGCTTTTCCAGAAGCGCTGCCGCGCTTTCCTCTCTGAGAGCTTCATTTCAGAGCAGCCTCCTGCTTTTTAGGCAGAGAAGAAGATTGATGGATAGGAATAAATCATTTTCCTTACTAAGGATAACGCTTTTTTGCTGGTGGACTACTCACTCTCCCAAAAAGTAACAGGGGAGAAAGGGCGAGGCCAGGCGGAGGCCAGGCGGAGGCCAGGCGGAGGCCAGGTAAAGTGCCTGCCTGCTGTCCTCGCTTTCTCCCTGAGATTCCTTCTTCGGGCTGCTTTTTTCCCGAGCAGTTAGCTGTGCTGGCGCGAGTGGCCTGTTCAAGCCAGAGCCTGCTCCAGGTCGGCGAGCAGGTCATCGCCATCCTCGATCCCCACCGAGAGGCGGAGCAGCGTCTCGGTGATGCCGCGGGCCTCGCGCATCTCGCGAGGAATGGAGCCATGAGTCATGCTAGCGGGGTGGCAGACCAGGGATTCGATGCCTCCCAAGCTTTCGGCCAGCGTGAAAACCTGGAAGCGGCGCACCAGGCGATCGACGTCCTCGCGTGTTCCCCTGAGCTGGAAGGAGACCATGCCGCCGGGGCCGTGCATTTGGCGCTGTGCCAGCGCGTAATCGGGGTGCTCACTCAGTCCGGGGTAGTAGACGTGCTCGACGCGCGGGTGCTCTGCCAGGAAGCGGGCCAGGCGTCGGGCATTCTCCTGGTGCTGCTGCATGCGCACAGCCAGGGTTTTGAGTCCGCGCAGGGTCAGCCAGCAGTCGAACGGTGAAGGAACGCCGCCGGCGGCGTTCTGATAGAATTTGATCTGCTGATAGACCTCTTCGTGGCTGGTGATCACCGCGCCGCCGATGACATCGCTATGCCCGTTGAGGTATTTGGTGGTGCTATGGACCACAATATCGGCTCCTAGCTTCAGCGGCTGCTGCAAATAAGGCGTAGCAAAGGTATTGTCGACGACCAGGAGCAGGCCGTGGGCGTGGGCCACCTCGGCAACGGCAGCGATATCGACCAGGCGCAGCAAGGGATTGGTTGGACTCTCTAGCCAGATCAGCCGCGTGGTTGGGCGGATGAGGCTGGCGTAGCTCTCAGGCGTGCTTCCCAGCGGCACATAATCGCAGCTTATCTGATAGCGGCGCAAAATTCGCTCGAAGAGGCGATAGGTACCGCCGTAGAGGTCATCGCAGGCGATCAGGTGGTCGCCTGCGCTCAGCAAGCTCAGCACGGCGCTCTCGGCGGCCATGCCCGAGGCGAAAGCCAGGCCGTAGCTTCCCTCTTCGAGGGCCGCCAGGCAGGTTTCCAGGGCCTGGCGCGTTGGGTTGCCGGTACGCGAATACTCAAAGCCTTTGTGGCCGCCCAGTCCCTGCTGGGCGTAGGTCGAAGTCTGAAAAATGGGTGGCATGATCGCGCCGGTGGAGGGATCAGGCTCCTGGCCAGCGTGGATGGCCCGAGTTGCAAACTTCATCGCAGCGCTCCTTGTTCTTAGAATGGCTCTCCTCAAAGAGTTCGAGGATTGCTCATCATGGTACTCTTTCCGCCGGTGGCTTGGCCAGCCCTTCTCTCCAAGCAGGCAAGGGTAGCGCTGCCATTGACCTGTGTGGCCCTGGCGCGTTACCATACAACAGGAAGCGGAGAAAGGAAGCGGGCGTAGGCCGGCCTGTGGTGTGCATTCTTGCCTGTCACGCCGGGTGCTCTCCGCCAGTAGAGCTGGCCTGATGCTGCTCTCGGCACGATTCGCTACGGTCCGCTCCCGCGAATGTTGCACGACACGCTCAGGTAATAGTAAGGAGGTCTCTCTGATGGCGTCCCTGTTCTCAACCAGCGCTGGCTTGTCCGAAGGAAGAGCAGCGGAGGCAACGCGGCGCAGAGAAGAGGCGGGAGTCGTGCTAGTGCATGGCCTCAACGGCAGCCGGTATGATATGCAGGAGCTGGAGAGCTATTTGAGAGCACGGGGTGTGGAGGTAGTGAATTTGCTCCTGCCCGGACATGGAGAGGAAGACATCGCTCGGCTGGTCGAGGTGAGCTGGAGAGACTGGGTGGAGGCGGTGCGTTCGGAACTGCAGGCGCTCAAACGTCGCTGTGCAGCGGTATTTCTGGTGGGCCACTCGCTGGGTGGGGCCCTGGTGCTCTACGTGGCTGCACAGGAGGCGGTGGATGGTGTTGTGGCGATGTGTGCACCGCTGCACCTCTATTCCTGGACCCTGCCTTTCATTCGGCTGGCGCGCCGGCTGATGCCGCGCATCCGCTGGGCCTGGGAAGACATTCGCGATCCGGCGGCGCGCTATGCCTACAGCCGTGAGCGCTTCAAGCAGAGCCAACAGTGGCGGGTGCTGGTGGCCATTGAGAACCTGCTCGAGTTCCTTCCCCATCTGAGGCAGGCCCTACCAGCGGTAACGGCTCCGACTCTCATCATGGTAGCGCGCTACGATCACGTCGTTCCCCCACGCGATGGCCAGGCTATCTATCGTCAGATCAGCTCGCGCGAGAAATATCTGGTCACCTTTCATCGCTCCTACCACCTGATTACCAAGGACTATGACCGCGAGGAGGTCTTTGAGAAGACGGCGGCCTTTATCGAGGAGCAGGCGCGCCAGCGTGGGGTGATCATCCAGGGCAAGAACCATCAACGAGCCTGGCAGGAGGCCGGCAAGCCTTTTGATCCGCCGCCAGTGCTGGGACTGCAGACGCGCTGCTGGCGCTGGTGTCAGCAGCAGTGGCAGCTCACGAGTATGCGCGTGGCCCAGTTCACCCAGTGCTTCACATCCTGGGCTACTCTCGTGTATACTCAGACGGCGAAGAAATTGAAGCCATGATGTGAGGCGACAACTAGCATTGGCTCATCAGGTGAGTGATCCACCGCGTGCCCCAGCTGACTCTGCTCCCGGTCCGCAGAGTCGCTATATGCATCTATCGAGAATCGGCCTGCTGGCTATGCTGAGCCTGATCGGGCTGCTCCTGGCCTGCTTCAATGGCCTGCTCATCTATGGTCTGACCCCCCAGGCTCAACAGGCAGCCGCACGCTCGGCGACGGCGACCGTGAGCGCTCTTGAAACCCGTGTTGCCTCTCCGATTGTCATAACGCCAACTCCGACCCCAAACCCCTCGGCGACGCCGACGCCCAATCCGCCGATTTTCTGGCCCAGTAACGGCGCATCCAACGCTGTGCTGCAGTTGCCACAGGGTCGCTATTTGCTCTATGAGCAGCCCTACAATCCGAACCGACCCAGCAACCCCAAAAACAGTCAAAACCCCAACAGCCAGCAAGGCAATCTCTTCCTGGCTCCTTTAGGCGGCCAGCCGGAAGTTCTCAATGCACCGGGCTACATCTACAACCAGGCGGTACGGCCTCTGCTCACGCCCTCCGGCCAGCTGCTTTACAGCGGCGATGGTCTCTGGCTTCTCGACATCTTTAGCGGGCAGGCCACGCAAATCGCCACCATCGACGCCGACGAGGTGGTGACCTCAATGGCCCTGAGCAGCGATGGGCACTGGCTCGCCTGGAGTAGCGAACCCTCCAATGGACGGGGCACGATCAAGATTTACGCCGGGCCGCTGGCCAGCACCCATCTCGTCTATCAGCAATCGACCGCCGACTGTCCCTGTTTCCGGGTTTTTGCCGTGCTTCCGGCGAGTAGCAACAAGCAGGTGCTTGCCTATCTCCTGCTCACGGACAGCCGTGGCAGCCATGAAGCGATTCAAAATGGCCTTTGGGTGCTGCCGATTACCGGCACAGTTGGGCAGGAGCAACGGCAGCCGCAGGAGATTCTCGACGAAGATCCGCAGCAGGGGCCGCTGCTGCTCTCGCCCTCTGATCGCTTCCTCCTCTATTCGCCCAACGAGGGGCAGGTTCCCTATCCGACCGATAATAGTGTCCCGGCGGACATCGCGGCCCTCTCCTATGCCAACAGTTTGAGTCTGGCTTCGTTGGGAGGTTCGCCGCCGGCGCTGGGAAAGGCCCAGGTTGTGCTCCCTGCGCAGCGGGCGCTGCGTAGCATTGCTGATTATCACTGGGTGACTACGCCGCTTTTTAGTCCTGATGAGCGCTCTCTGGTCTATGTAGAGTTTTCCAGTGACGATCAGCCGCCCTATGGGCGTCACAGCGCCCTCTACACGGTGCAGGTGAGCGATGGCAATGGCCATCTGCGTGTGACCAGACCCGTGCTCCTGGCGACCTCCACCGCTGCTTTGGTTGAGTTGGGCACCTGGCTCAACGGGCACACACTGACTTTCTATGCCGATGGGAACATCTTTGCTCTCGATCTCACCAGCGGAGCGATCGCAACGCTGGTCCAGGCGGGAACCTATGTGCGTGCCCTGGCTGTTGTGGGCACGGGCCGTGTCTGAGCGCACGGACCCCTGGCCTGGCGCTTGTCGGGCCGACGACTTCCCTCTCTTGCTCAACTGAACAAGAAAAAGGGAGCTGAGCGGGGGGGTAAAGGGCATGGATAGGATCATGTGACTCAGCCGGGTCACAGCGAGATTGCAGGCTCAGCTCCTTATATTTAGTTTACTCTGTCTACCAACAGGCAGCGGGCGAGCAGAGCCTCTTTTCTCCGCCATCTTTGCTCTTGCGCTATGGGGACTGAGAAGGGAGCAGAAAGAAGGCAGGCGAAAGGAGAGCGCGGACGGCAGCAGGCAAGGGCCAGCCTGTTAGGCCAGCGGGCAGACCCGCGCCTGAGTGGAAAACAATTCCCCCCCCTTGCGCAGGCCAAGCGCTCAGCCAGTTCCGCGATCTGAGCTGCTGTGGCGCTTCGACCCGATCGGCTGCGATGCACTCGCGGCGGGCAACTCCTTACGCTTGTCTGGTAAGCCGTGGTTCTCCTTCCTCCCCGCAGCCTGGCTCAGCCCGGGCCGGCCAGCGCTGCGGGGCGGGCTGAGCTAGAGAAAGCGCCGCTCCAGCGGACGACCGAGCAGGAAGCCCAGCACCAGACCCGTGATCAGGCCGCCGATGTGGTCAGACACGGCGATATTGCTGCCGGGAGCGAAACCCAGGGCCAGATTGAGGCCCAGCCAGAAGAGCCAGTTGATAATCGCCCCCTGGCCGAAAGGTCCCAGCGCGCGCCGGTTCATAATATAGAAGGCGCCAAGTGCGCCGAAAACGCCGAAGATCGCTCCCGAGGCGCCCACACTCAGCACCGTCGTGGGCATCAGAAAGTAGGTAGCCAGGCCGCCGACGATCCCCGAGGCGAGGTAGATGATCAGGTAGCGTATCTTGCCATAGAACAGCTCAGTGGCACTGCCAATCAAGAACAGTGAGAGCATATTTAAGAAGATATGGAGGATGTTCGCGTGCAAGAACATCGCTGTGAAGATGCGCCAGTAGTCCCCGACCTGGCTGACCTCTCCTCCCAGCTGGTAGAGTACATTCTCGTCGATAAAGAGGCTCTGGCTCAAGAAAACCTCGACAAGAAAAACGGCGACGTTGATAGAGATCAGGGCATTCGTTACCAGGCGTGGGTAGCGGCTCAAGATAAAGCGTCCGCGCGTGACCTGGCGTTGGAACTGACTGCGCTGGGACCAGGGAGTCTGCTCCTGTGGCAGCGGCTGACTTGGGCTGGTGGGTGCGCTGGGTGAGGGTGAAGAGGGTGAAGAGGGTGAAGAAGGAACCCCCCGATAGCCGAAACCGAAGCTCTCCTCGAGAGGAGGAAAAGCCCGCTCGAAGCGTCCTCCGTAGGAAAGGCGCGCGGCGCGTGACCGTGCCAGGCCGGCATCGTAGTATTGACCCAGGGCCTGCAGCAGATAGGAGCGCAGTGCGTGGGCGTAAGCATTGGCCGGGTCTTGAGCGATATACTGGTCGACCTGGGCCAGAGCCTGATCGTAGCGCTTCTCCAGCAGCGCCAACAAGGCTCGGGCTAACAAGCTTTCCGGGCCGCCCTCCGGCTGTAGCTCCTCGACTTTCTTGCAAGCCAGAGTTACCACCCGGTAGTCCCCCAGGCCCAGGTTAGCCTCTGCCAGGCCCAGGTGCACCTTGGGGTTCTCTGGATCAATCTGGGCGGCGTGGGCAAAAGCAATGGCTGCCTCTCGCGGTTGTCCCTCGGCGAGGGCCTGTTTGCCCCGTTCCAGGTAAGATTGAATCTCGGTCTGTGCTTCCAAATTGTCTCCTCCACTCAGGCGTAGTGCCACACTATACCGTCAATGCTCCTGCTCTTGGCTGGACTGGCTGGCCGTGTGATCTATCGCAGTAAAATAAGAGCTTCTGATCGTTCAGCCACTCCCTTCAGTAAGGTGTGCGACAGCAAGCAAGGGCTACCAGGTCCTGAGCGTCTGACTGCTTCGCTGGTATTCTGGGTACCACATCCTACATGATATCATAGGGACATGCTGCCAGGGGCCGCTGGGTGAACCCGGTGAAAGAAGTCCCTGTCTCTTGCCCGGCCAGGCTCATGATCTGGCCGAGAGAGATTCGGGGGCAGCCGTTTCTCCTTCCTGAGCAGAGGGCACCTGGCTGCTGTCCTGCTTCGCGAGGGGGGAGGCTGCCGACAACTGGTCCCGGGCCCGAGGTCGCTGGGGCTGTTGACACCCTCCGTGCTCAAGAAATACTACGTATGGCCTGGCAAAAGGTGACAGGCCTCTCCCCTCTTTTTTGTGGTGCCTCTTGCAGCGCTACTCTAAGGCGGAGGCTCCCGCCTTGCTGCGGCCCTCATCGCAGCAGACCGCTGGTGTGGATGAAGGTTAGCATTCCATTCAGGATGAACTGGATGGCGAGCGCTGCCAGCAAGATGCCGAGGATGCGCGAAAGGACCAGAATCCCGGTTCGCCCAATGTGCTCCATGATCCAGGCGCTGTGACGCATAACAATCCAGGCCGCCACCAAGGAGGTGGCAATGGCGGCGGCCACAGAGAACAGTTTGAAAGGGTCGGGCAGCGCCTGATCGACGTAGAGAATGGTGGTGGCGATCGTCCCCGGGCCGGCAATCATCGGAATGGCAAGAGGAAAGACACTAATGTCCTCGCGCGTCATGGCTTCTTCCTCTTCGGCGGCAGTGCGGCGTGTTCCCGAAGATCGCCCAAAAAGCATCTCCACTGCGACGAGGAAGAGCAAGGCTCCTCCTGCCATGTTGAAGGCGTAGAGGGTAATCCCTAATCTATCCAGTAGGAAGCGGCCAACAAATGCGAAAAAGGCAATGATGGCTGCGCTAATTAAGATGGCGCGGGTGATCACTATGCGGCGCTGGGCCTCATTGAGGTGGGCCGTCAGCGCAATGAAGACGGGTGCTAACCCGACAGGATCGATGATCGTAAAAAAAGTTACAAAGGCACGTGTTGTAAAGACCACTGCAACGCCTCCCTCACTCGACTGGCTTGCTGTAGTATACGAGAGAAAGCGCTCGCTGGCAATGTAGCCGTGATAGCCTGCGTCAAGTGAGGGAAGGAGCGGTTGCCAGGGCCTGATCTGCGGATAGCGGCTAGCCCCGCGAGGAAAGCAGGCCCGGCGACAAGGGAGTGAGTCAGTGTGCAGAGGAGCGAGCTAGTCGCCCCGACGATAGTATGGACGGCGGTGGCGCCAGGCGCCGAAAGTGATCAGGTGCCAGAGAAACACCAACAGGATCGCGCCGATGAGCGCCCGGAAAATGGGGACGCCGTAGACCGTGGGGTCACCGGTAATGGTGAAAGGAAACAGGTGGGTGAACAGCCAGATGCCGATCAATCCTGCAATAATCGCTCCGATGATGCCCCCTGGCAGCCGCCAGCCGACAATAAACTCGGCCAGGAGGCCAGCAATAGCGGCAATCACCAGGTAGATGACTGTTCCGACGGTCACCGTCCAATGAAAATCTCCGATATTGATGGTAAAGAGCGGCGAATCTGAGGTAAGAGCAGCGATCGCTGCAGACGTCACAGAAGCAAACATAGAAGTTCCCTCCTTCTCTTCGAACCGGGCCTTATGGCCCGAGCCGGTCCCCTCTCGTGCCACCTCATCCATGATCTCTTGCTTTGACAATACACGCAGGACGCGGCTGAGAGCAAGTCAACAATAAAAGATTCAGCAATTTCTCAGCTAACGCTCAGCTTTCTAAGGGAAAATGGCCTGCCGTGAGCGGTCTGTCGCCGGAGCGGACTCAGCAGCGTATACAGGTAATGAGAGCCTTGTCTATGGCGAGGCCGGAAGTGGTCGACTGCCGCGCTGGTGGTCGCTGTTTAAGGCCATGCGTTATAATCAGGTAGTACAGGCTTCTCTAAATCTTTGCCGGGAGGTCTCTTTCTTATGCAAAGCGCAAAGCGCTATTTGCTGGTGATTGGGGTTGGGGTGTTGGTGTTGCTCATTGTAGGCTTTATCCTGGCTGCTCTCTTCCATGTTTTGCTGGCAGTGCTCTATATTGCTCTGATCATCCTGGCTGCAACGACGCTGATCGCTATTGCTCTTCTCATCTATACTATTCTCGCCCTGCTGCGAGCAATTACGACAGTGCGCAACGAGATGCGTCCACTCCTGGCCTCGGTGCAGGAGACGGTTGGCGTGGTCAAAGAGACGGCGCGTACTGCTGGTCACACGGTGACAACGGTGGGGAGCGCGGCCCAGTTGGCGCGTGATTTCGCCCTGGCGCCGGGGATTCGCGCCGTGGCCACTGTGCTGGCGGGGCAGCAGGTGCTACGTATCTTCCTGGGCAAGGGCCGCGCCCGCCGCAGCGAAGAGCGCCGGCGCCAGCAGATGCGTGCCATCCGTGCTCAAGAGGTTGGAGGAAAGTAACGATGTCCGTCCCTGTTCTGGCTGCTCTTGCTGCCAATCCACTGGAGACCTGGGGCCAGATTGCGGCGATTGTGCTGGCTATCGAGTTGTTTGTCTTTGTCGTGTTGGCGCTGGGACTGTCCATCGGCTTATTCTTCGCCTTTGCCTGGGTCCAGGAGAAGAGCGAGCTGATTAAGCGTCTACGCCCGGCGGTCGATCAGCTCAACCAGACTCTGGAGGCCGGTGCCGCCGAGCGACCCGCTGAAGGAGGCGCGTTAGAGCATCCGCTGGTCCAGGGTGTGGTCAGCCTGCCGGAGCGGGTGCGGGCGGTTGATCGACGTGTCGAGGAGGGAAGCGACCGGGTGGCGGAGGCAGTGATCGAGTTCCGGGCGCGGACGGTGATGGTCAAGGAAATGGCCAGGGCCTTCTTCTTGCCGGGGTTGGTGCGACGCGAGGTGCGTGAGCGAGAGCTGCGTCGTGCTGTGGAGGCAGGTGAGGAGCTGCGAGGAGCGCCGCGCGATGCCGATATCGGACCGTTGAGAGCGGGCCGTGGTGTCTCCGCTGACCTGCCTGTTGTTGCGTCCGAAGCCCAACAGGGAACTGGCCAGGCTGCCGAGGCGGGAGGGCTTGCTCCCACCAGAGAGGAGGCGCCTGCTCACCAGGCGGTGCAATCCGTGCGCCATGTCTCTCCTCGTTGACTACGTACGTCAGTTTACCCGTTTGCAGCGGAATGCTCGCCTCTATCTGATCAGCAACGCGCTCAGCGGGGTTTCGCTTGGCATTCTGCTGCTGCTATATAATCTCTATCTCGATGCCCTGGGCTACCGCGCTGACTTCATTGGGGCCGTCCAATTTGCGGCTACCGTCGGGGCGGGTCTGGCTATCTTTCCCGCTGGCCTCTGTGTTGACCGTTTAGGCGGCAAGACAGTCCTGATCGTAGCCAGTCTCCTGATTGGTCTGCTGGGGGCTGGCCAGATCCTCTTTCGGCAGGCCCTGCCTTTGCTCATTACCGCTTTCCTGGCGGGAATAGTCAGCGCGGCCCTGCTCGTCGTCAATGCTCCCTATCTGACTCAGAACAGCTTGCCGGCAGAACGCTCCCATCTCTTCAGCCTCAATCTGGTCGTGACGCTGGTGACCTCGGTCGCCGGGCGTTTGCTCGGGGGAGCGCTGCCCGTCTGGTTTCGTCAGCTACCCTGGTTCATGGGGCCGCTCCCGTTCCCTCTCAATGGACTGCTCGCGCCTCAAGCGGGGGCCCGAGCCTATCAGCTGGCCCTTATTGGGGCTGGCCTGCTGGCGATCCCCAGCCTCATCCCCCTCTTTCTGCTCGATCCTGATCCGCGGCCTCTCTCAAAGCCAGCCGCTGGTGGAAGGCTCAGGTCTCTGCTGACCGGGGGTGTTGGCGGTCTCGTACCTCGTAGAGTCAGGTCCAGCTGGCGACGCTGGCTCGACTGGAAGCTCTGGAGGCGCTGGTTGGGCAGTGCCCTGGTGCTGCTCACGCTGGAGCAGGGGCTGATTGGCTTCGGGGCTGGTCTCTTTATTCCCTACTTCAATCTCTTTTTTGTGCGTCATCTGGGGGCCAGTTCCTGGCAATTTGGTCTCATCGATGGGGGGGCCACCGCTCTCACCGCGGGCGCCACTCTTCTCGCCCCCTGGCTAGCGGCGCGCCTGGGCAAGGCGCGAGCCGTAGTCGCGACGCAGGCGCTCAGTCTGCCGCTCATGCTGGTTCTGGGCTTCAGTCCTTCCCTGTTGCTGGCGGCCCTGCTCTATCCACTGCGTCAGGGGGCGATGGACATGACAATGGGTGTGTTGCAGGCTTTCTCAATGGAGGTTGTGCCGGCGCAATGGCGTGGGCTGGCCAACAGCAGCTACCAGGCTGCCTATTGGATCGCCTACTCCTTGTCGACTCCCATCGGAGGGGTTGTCATCGTTCAGCAGGGCTATTCGGCGATCTTTGTGCTGGCGGCCATCAGCTATGCCCTTGCCATCCTCGTCCTCTGGCAAGGTTTTGGGCGTGACCCGCAAGAGAGAACAGAAGGAGAGGCCGGGATGAATCCGTCTGATCGGGGAGCAGCCGAAGCTGAGGCCCGGCTGCGCTGAGCCCGGCTCGTCTTCTGATGCGCCCTGATGTGCCCGCCCCTGTCAGCGAGGGGGGGAGTTTCTCGCTTGAGATTGAAGTGTGGGCACCTCTGGCGATGGCCTGAGTGTCGGGTGAGAACGAGAGCGAGCCTGGCGAGTCGAGTCGAATCTATCTTCTCCAGGGCTCGCGCAAGCTCGCTCAGGCGCCAACCTTACTGGGACGGACCATAAAGCGGATCAGTAGAATGGTCAGCTCGTAGAGACAAGACATTGTCACCCCCAGGATGATCGGGCTATAGAAGTCGGCCCCGGGGGTTAAAAAGGTCGAGGCGATCCACAGTCCGACGTGGGAGGCAGCGCGGCGACGCTTCAACGTTTCGGCGCTGACCAGACCGAGCTTGGCCAGGAAGGTCAGCACCAGAGGAATCTCAAAAACGATCCCGAAGGCCAGCAAGAAGAAGGCCACGAACGTAAAGTAGCTGTCTGCCGAAACCAGCTCCACAAAATCGCCGGACGAGAAAGCGATCAACCATTGAACCGGGTACTGCAGGACCACGAAGCCGAGGGCAATACCAGCCACGAAGAGGAGGCTGCCCATGATCAAGAAAGGCAGGGCGGCCCTTTTCTCGTGGCGATAGAGACCGGGGGCGATAAAAGCCCAGGCTTGATAAAGGATCACCGGCATCGCCAGCAAGATGCCAACCGCGATCGAGACCTTGAGAAAGACCGTGAAGCCCTCGGCCAGACCGATAGTGATCAAACCCTTGCCTGCCAGCTCGCCGTGAGGGCCGAGGCGCAGGCCAGCCGTCAGCGTTGGCAGCGGCAAGGTCAGGAAACGCAGAATCGGTTCGCGGAAGATAAAGGCGACGACCGCTCCAACGACGACCGCGATCAGCGACTTAAAAATGCGCCAACGCAGCTCCTCCAGATGCTCAACGAGCGTCATGGAGGCGCCATCGTCCTCTTCCTCCTCAAAGCGGAAGGTCTCATTCAGATCGGGCATCAGGTCAGGTTGTGGTAAGTTCCCCGTAGCCATGCTCTTCCTCTGCTCACTCCCGGCGGTACAGGGCGGGCTGAACCGATAGGACGCATCTACTCTGCATAGCTGCTATCTTACTCCCTTGTACTGCTCCAGTCTGTCCAGTGCGGCGTCTCATTCAGCCTTCTGCCTGCTCTCGCTGCTGGCCGGTTCCGTCTTACTGGTACTGGCGGGAGAAGCCTGGCCCTGGGCTGACTGAGGCTGCATCTCGTGAACCAGCTCGGGAGTTGGCTCAAAGAGCGGGTCCTGTCGCAGGCTACTGCCGCTGCTCAGGCGGTTCAAATTATTGCGCGCGGCGTAGGAAGGGGAGAAAGGCTCATCTAGAGGATCATGCTCATCCTTGTCCTTTGTGAGATCGCTCATCCCCTTCCGAAACTCCTTGATACTCTTGCCGATGGCCGAACCCATTTCGGGCAGGCGCTTGGGGCCGAAGATCAGCAGGGCGACGATCAGAATGACGACCAGATCGAGACCGTGGAATCCGGGGACCATAGTTGCACCCTCTCTTTTCTTGTCTTGTCTTGCCTTGTCTTGCTTTGCCTGATCAAGGCGTGGCGCCTTCCTTTATGCACTCCGAAAGCGACGACACTCTTCTTCTTCCATTAGTTATTGTAGCTCACGCTTGCTGTTCTTGCCAGGAACACTCCTGCTCTGGGGGAGCGGGCTGAGAGCTGGCGTGGCCGGCGGCATGCTCTCCCTCTAGCCGGAGTAAGCGGGATAGGAAGACAGCTCTCGCTGGTGGGGGGTCAGCAGAGACTGCACACAATCCAGGCCGAGGCTCAGCATACCGGCCCCGGCGGCACCAAGGGCCACCAGGGCGGCGGCGCGGCGGCGGCTCAAGCGCCGTTCGCCCAGCAAGCGAGCGATACGTTGACCACTTTCCAGAGAAGCCGCCTCTCTGGTCACGCCTGCGCGCAGGCGGGTTTCCAGATCGGGCGGAGTCGGGGCCTGCTCGCCGTAGTGGCGCAGGAGCAGCACCTCAACAGAGTCCAAAGGCTGCATAGCGTCTCCCATTGTACCAGGGAGGACCGGAGGCCAGCCGCTCAGGTCTCTCCTCACTGGCAGCATCTCCTATGTGAAGCGTCTGCTCGGACTGGAGTGGCGTCGCCTCCTCGCTGGTTGCGCGCGGGGAGGGAGCTGGTGCTCCGGGCGCGTCGCCGGACTGGCAAGCGGGAGCGAGATCGGGTCGGCGACGCGGGCCATCGGCGCGCTCCAGGGCGTAGAGCTGCTGGAACTGCCGGCGAGCGCGTACCAGGCGCTGACGAACCGCCGGCTCGCTCACGTCCAGCATCTGAGCGATCTCTGCGCTAGAGAAATCGCCCACCACTGAAAGCAGGAGGCAGACCCGCAGTGGCTCCGGCAGGCGCTGCAATGTTCGTTGGACGGCATCGCGTTCGGCGATCAGGTCACCAGGGTCGGAGCCGGGTGCGGCCCCATAGCCATCGGGCTGGACGGGAGCCGCCTGGGCCGCGAGATCCTCTGTTAAGCGTTCGCCCTCTGACTCCTGATCGCGTCGGCTCTGGTTGCCGAGCGAGGAGAAAGGTACAAAGCGGAAGAGGCGCTTGCGGCGCTCCTGCATACGGACCGTATTGAGAGCGATCTTCAGCAGCCAGGCACGGGCATTAAAGTGGGGGCCGCTGGAAGCGCGGGCGGCCTCGATACTTTTCAGCGCCTGTTGAAAAGTATCCTGAGTGAGGTCCTGGCTTTCCTCCCAATCGCCGGTCAGGCCATAGATTGTATGGAAGACCAACTTGCCGTACTGCTGGATCAGCGCCTCAACGGCCTGGGCCGCGGGTACCATTGCTATCTACATCCTCACTCGCTTGACGTCAACCGGAGCCGGAGGTAGCCGGCCAGAGGAGGGAAATCTCTCCTTACTTAAGGAGATGCCTGGGGGAGAAGAAATGTGACAGAGGGAAAGGTGAGGGGGGAAGACGAGATCAGCGGCGACCACCGCCCCACCCATCCCACGCCACATAAGCCATCGAATCTGGCTGGAGAAGCGCGTCGTGCTCGGCGCTCGCCGACCAGCCGACCCGACCAATTGACCAATCCGACCGGGTGACCGGGTGACCGGGTGACCGAGTGACCGACCGCTTGACTGAGCGCATAAACGAATGGGCAAACGTAGCAGGAAAAAGCAGAGAGGCGGTTTGACCGGCTGTCTGGCAACAGACAAGCCGACGCGACGAGCGCATCTACGGCGTGATCCGAGAGCGTCCCGAAGTCCCCAGGGAAGGTGGACGGGGAAACAAATAGAGCCGTAGAGCTGCGGCCACCGCGCCGCCTCCTGTCTCCCACCTGCTTCTCGTATTCGCAGAAGAAGATCGAAGCGAGTCAGGTCAGTGAATAATAAGGTCGGATCAGGTCAGCGCAGCTCCAAGGAGCTTAGCGCAGATGTTCCTCAATATATTCCTGGGCCTCACCCACCGTCGTGATCTTCTCGGCGTCCTCATCTGAGATCTGGAGCTTAAACTCCTCTTCCAGAGACATGATCAGCTCCACCAGATCCAGGGAGTCCGCGTTGAGATCCTCGACGAAAGAGGCGCTGGGGACCACCTCGCTCTCATCGACGCCGAGCTGCTCAACGATGATCCGCTTCAAACGCTCGGCGACGGAGCCGGAGCCGGAGCCAGAGCCAGAAGCCATTAGGATGTCACCTCGCTTTCCGCTGTTGGAGTGGGCTGCTGTTGCTGTGCCCGTGCAAATATTGTGCCAAGGACGCCATTGACGAAGCGGCTTGATGAGTCGCTGCCAAACAGCTTGGCTAATTCGACTGCCTCGTTAATGGCTGCCTTTGCTGGTACCGTATTATTAAACAGAATCTCATAGATTGCAAGTCTGAGGATATTTTTATCGATGCGAGCCATTTGTGAAAGCGGCCATTCGCGTGCAGCGCTCTGGATCTGCGCATCGATCGTCTCCAGGTGGGCGCAGGTGCCCTCAACCAGCTCAAGGGCATAATCCACCACCCGGGGATGCAGATTGCGCTCCTGGGCATGGCGCCGCACCACCTCGACCGGGGGGTGCTGTACTGTATCGAACTCATAGAGCGCCTGCAGCGCGACCATTCGGGCCTGTCTGCGTATCCCTAGCGGCATAGTGTCTTCACCCAATCGCTGGTCTAGCTTGCTGCTGGCTTTGCCCGACCGCGTGCGCTTGCGCGCGAGCAGGAAGCTAGCTTCTGTCGAACACGCCTCATCGTGGATGCCACATCTCCTCTCTCTACTACCTAACCTACCTACCTAACCTACCTGCCTGCCTGCCTGGTGTAACTGCGTCTCTCACGTCTTCCTGCCTCTGCTCAAGGCGTTAAGCCACGTCCTGGATGTAGACATTGATCTCACGCACCTGCATCCCGACCATATGCTCCAAGGCGGCGGCCACCTCTTCCTGGACCGCGGTGGCGACCTCGACGACGTTGACGCCGGAGGCCACGACCAGGTAAAGGTCGACGCTCACGGTATTGTCCTTGACCGTCAGAGCCACACCCTGGCGCGGGACCTCGCGACCGGCAAAAGCCGGCCAGCGCTCACTACCGCGGGCCAGGCGGACCACGCCGGCCACCCCTAGCGCGGCATTTGAGACGATAGTAGTCAGAACCTGGCGGGCGACGCGCACCACGCCTGGAGGCTCATTGGTCATATTGCTTACTCCCCTTCGACTGTGCAGCATGCTGACGGGACGCTGGTTGCTCGCGGCTCTCTTGCCGCGGACTTGCGGGCAAGAACCCGTGATTATTATACCGTATCAGAGCTGGAGCAGCCCTTGCTCACGCAAGGCGGTCACCGCTTTGTCCAGTTCGCTGGCGTTACTGATGGACACAGTGGTAGCGTCGCGAACGATGCGTTTGACCAGGCCGGTCAGCACCGAGCCGGGGCCGATCTCCAGATAGATGCTGACTCCGGCAGTGGCCAGGTACTCGATGCTGCGAATCCACTGCACGGGGGCGACAACCTGCCGCGCCAGCTCCTGGCGCAGGGCCTCTGCATCGGTCAGCGGGCGCGCCTCGATATTGCTGATAATCGGAATGGCCGCGTTGTGCAGCGGAGTCGTGGTCAGTACCTGAGCTAAACCGGCGGCAGCGGGCTCCATGACTGGGGAATGGAAGGCGCCACTGACTGCCAGGGGAATGACCCGTTTGGCGCCGCGCGCCTTAGCTCGCTCCATTGCCAAAGCGAGGGCGTGCTGCTCACCGGAGATGACGATCTGGCCGGGGGCGTTGAGGTTGGCCACGCTCACCTTGCCCCAACCGGGATGACTGGCCTGAGACTGGGCCGCTTCTCCTTGCCGTGTGGCCTCCTGACTGGCCTCCTGGCAGATCTCCTGGAGCGTGGCCTCATCCAGGCCGATCACTGCCGCCATTCCGCCCGGGCAGGCGCCCCCTTCGTGGTGCATCAGACGTCCCCGCTCCCGCACCAGGCGCACGGCGTCCTCCAGGTCGAGGGCGCCAGCGGCGACGAGGGCGGCATATTCTCCAACGCTGTGGCCGGCGGTGAAGGTGGGGGTCAAAGGGGACGACCAGGACGACTGGCTAGACTGGGGGGCAAGCCGCTCCTGCAGGGCGGCCAGGAGGGCGAGGCTGACAGTGACAATTGCGGGTTGGGCGTTAATCGTCTCACGTAGCTGCTCTTCCGGTCCCTGGAAGCAGAGGGTACTGAGAGCCAGGCCCAGAGCCTGGTCGGCCCGCTCAAACACCTGGCGGGCCGCAGGAGACTGCTCATAAATATCGGCCCCCATGCCCACCGTCTGACTGCCCTGTCCAGGAAAGAGGAAAGCTATGCCTTGTGCTGTCATAGGGTTACACTGCGCGCGAGGGGAAAACGCGGCACGAGCGAGGCACTGGGGCCGACTGACTCAGCGTCGTATCTGCTCTGGCCGTGCCTCGCCCGACCGCGGGTGTGGCCTCGCGCTCTCTCCTCTTCTCGTCGTAGTCTCGCGTTGCCTGCCCACCTCGTCCGTGGGGGGCAGGTCTGCTGGCATGCTGGCATACTGGCATGCACCACAGTGCGCACTGTGGCAGGGCGACCACTAATGCTTGCGCTCCTTCGGCCAGAAGACCTGGCGACCGCGGTAGGTGCCGCACTTAGGACATGCGTGGTGGGCGAGCCGCGGCGAGCGGCACTGTGGGCAGAGCACCAGCTGAGGCAGCTTCAAGTGGAAATGCGCGCGCCTCTCGCCCTTACGCGCATGGGAAACTCGCTGTTTTGGTAATGCGCCCATAGAATAAAGCTCCTCCTCTATCTCCTAATCGGGCTGGCTGGCGGGAACGGGCTGGATGGCCAGCGTGACCAGCGAGCACGTCAAGCCTGCGACGGTAGACGCTGTTGCAACAGCTCGGCCAGCGTGCCCCAGCGCGGATCGATCTCCGGCTGGCACTGGCAGGGTCCCAGACTCAGATCGTGGCCGCACTGCGGGCAGAGGCCCGGGCAATCCTCGCGGCAGAGCGCGCGCATGGGCAGCTCCAGCAGCAGGTGCTGGCGCACGGCTTCGCTCAAGTCAAGGTGATGGTGCTCGTCAATCGGAAAGCCCTCGTCCTCACCCAGAGGTGGGGGAACAGGCACACCGCTGGTGACATCGATGGTAGGATAAAACAGCTCCTCGAAGGTGATATGCATGGGCTGCTCAAAGGGCTTCAAGCAGCGGTCGCAAACCATCGGGAGGATCAGATCCACCCAGCCATCGACCAGCAACCCGTAGTCGGTGCGTCGCATGCGGACGTGGCCGTTGATAGCGCCGAGTACCTTGAGATCGCTATCCAGCTGAACATCTTCTTCATGAATATCTGCCTGGAAGGCGGTCCCGATGGACGCCTTCAGCAGTTGCGCCACGTTGTACTGCATAAGAAACGGAACCTCACTTTTTGCCCCAGAGTAGACGACTAAACGGGAGAAGGGCTACAAATAGAGCTGAACAGGTCAGGCTGTCTGTCGATGGCGCAAGTCTGGAAGATACTCAGCTTCTCACGTACGCTGGTTCATTATAGGTGACCCTGAGAAGGTGTGTCAAGCCCTTGGCTCGGGGCGGCGTGGTGGCTCGCCTGGGCGCCCCAGCATGGGGCCGCCCATCGTATCGGCGGCCAGGGAAGAGCGGCGAGGGGAAGGATGGGGGGGGAGAGCATCCTCCGCCTCCTCCTCAACGGCGTAGAGGGCGTAGTCGTCCTCTGACAGCTCTCCGGCGGCCTGCCCCTCGCCTTGACTCTCTTCTTCAACATAGGGTGAGGAAGCCTCCAGGCTTTCCAGGCCCTTCTCGATGCTGAGAATGGTGCGGCTGACCTCCGTCTCGATCGCTGTCAGGTGCTCATGCAGGGAGCGCAGGGTCTCCGCGACGTAGGCGTTGGCCTCGCTCTTGAGCTGCTGGGCCTGTTCCTCGGCCAGGCGTACCAACTCTTCTGAGCGCTCCTCAGCCTGGCGCAGCAGCCCCTCGCGGTCCATGACGCGCTCGGACTCCTCGCGGGCCTTGGCCAGGATGCTGGCGGCCTCTGCCTGGGCCTGAGCCAGGATGCGCTCCCTCTCCTGCAGAAGGCGTCTGGCCTGCTTGACCTCTTCAGGAATGGCGGCCCGCATTTGATCAAGGATCGCCAGAATCTCGGCTTCCCTGACCATGATCTGATTGACAAGGGGCATCCTGCGGCTGCTGGCGATCAGGTTTTCCAGGCGATCTACCAGATAGAGTATATCCACACTGACCCTTCCTCTTCCTCGTGCTCTCTTGCGGCTGGCTGACAGCACTACTGACGAACCGATGAGCGGTTGCTCCGCCTACAGGCTACTCCGCTATGTTGCCCGCAGCATACCGGCCAGCCAGCCTGCTGCTACCTGCCTGCCTGCTTGCCTGTACCGATCGGCCTCGGGCCTTCGATCAGAAAGCCTGTCACGGGCTGTGCTGTGGCCTGTGACCTTCCGCTCTCTGCCGGTGGCTGCGTGCTGGTGACCTGGCCGAGGCTGACGACGTCACGCCTCATCATATATTGATGGCCGAGTGGCGCTCCGCTCAAGTCTCGCTCTGGCCGAATTTGCGCAGCAGGGCTTTAATGACCGCTGGCGGCAACATGTCGCTGACATTCCCTCCTAAGCGGGCTACTTCCTTGAGCAAGGAGGAGCTGACAAAAAGATGCTGCAGATTCGTCAGCAAACAGACGGTCTCGATTTCTGGAGCCAATTTGCGATTCATCAGCCCTTGCTGAAACTCGGCCTCGAAGTCATTGGGGGAGCGCAGGCCCTTGACAATGACGGAGCCTCCCACCGAGCGCACGAATTCAACAACAAGACCGTAGAATTTCTCGACGCGGACATTGGCGAGGCCCTCGGCGGCAATGACCTCTTCCCAGAGCTGCACCCGCTCGTCGACAGAGAAGAGCAGGTTCTTATCGGGAACAGCGTAGACTGCCACGATCAGCGTATCGAAAAGGCGGGCGCCGCGCCGCGCAATATCCAGGTGGCCGTGCGTGAGCGGGTCAAAGCTGCCCGGATAAACGGCAATCCGTTGACGTTTCTCTACGTTGCTCACACGAACATCCCTTCACGATGCTGAAGCGGCCCTTGTCCATCTCTCTGTTGAGTGACCGACCGCTGCGTCTGCCAGCGGAACCAGGAGCGCTCTCTGCAGGCAGCCAGATAGCCAATCTGGGCCGGCGTTCGGTTCGGCACGGCTCTGCCTGCTCTGGCCTGGCTTGCGCGCCGGCCTTTTCTGCTGCCCTTCCTTGCCGTCTGGCATGTTGCTCTGTTGCCTATGATACCATACCTGCTGGAGATGGGGCAATGCGTGAAGCTGGGGCCGGAGCTGGCCGCCACAGCAGGCGGACGGCGTATAAGAGCGTTGGCTGTGGTCAGTCAGACAGGTAGCCGGACGCACTGTTAAGGGAGGAGTGCGGAGCTAAAAAAAGTCGGTGCTCGTTACGAGCACCGACCTGGCAATAGGCAGGGGCGGCAGGACTTGAACCCGCAACCTGCGGTGTGGAGCTACTCCACCGCAACCCGTATCTGACGGGCTGCAGGCGATGTCTCCCCGAACCGGACGTGCACCTTTCGATGCATCCGGCTCTCCAGAGGTCGGAAGCCAACCACGGGTCTCGACGTCAACCTGGCTTACGTCGGCCTCGCGTGGGAGGCAGACCTCCTGCATCCCTTCCCCATGTCTCAGGCATTACCCTGAGCGTTTGAGTACTATGGATGCTCCGTCACCATGCACCTTACGGTGTTTAGGTGATCCCCCAGTTGCACTTCTGCTCTGCTCCGGGTTTAGGTGCCTCGTTCGCCGCCGCACTCGCCTGGACGCCGCGCGCCTGACGAGAGCCTCGCTGGAGAAGCGGTTGCCAGCCCTCCAAATTACGACTGGCAATCCAGCGAAGCGGGCGACTGAGGTTCAAGCAATCCAGCCTTCACCATGCCCGGCCTAGCTGCCCGGTGGGCGTATCACCAGCTGTTGCTCGTGGCGCAGGTCACCGGACTTTTCGACCATGCTGTTGTCCCCGCCCCCTTTCGGGGGCCAGGTGAGGTCGTGCTTTAATCACACCCGCTTCAGTGATGTTGCGCTACCGCAACAAGAGCAGAAGCACCACAGGGGCGCGCTTTGGAGACCGCTGCTCTACCGATTGAGCTACACCCCTGTACACGGGCCACCGGACTTGATTTGTCAGCGGCTCGGCGGAGAGGGTGGGATTCGAACCCACGAGGGACTTTTGATCCCTAGCGGTTTAGCAAACCGCCGCACTAGGCCTCTATGCGACCTCTCCTTGTGAGTTCAGGGTTCCTCTGCGATTGTCATCACAAGGATACTCCACTTCTTGTGAATTGTCAAGCCCCTTCCCTCGTTGGCTCTCAAGGCTGGGGGGTCCTGATCTATCCTGCCCGGCTCTTCGAGGTCAGGTTGCCCGCCCGCTGGGAGGGAGGGGGCTGGCGTCCGCTCTCTGGCGTTTGCGGGCGCATGTACCAGGAATTTTGGATGGTCATGCTGCACACTGTGCGAAGTGGTGAGTATACTTAATATTGTTGGCAAGAATTGCAAGAAACGCACGATGCTGAGCTGATTGTGAGTGCCCGGCGCGACCTGGTAAAGAGAGGATAACGAAGCGATGCTGGGGCAATTCAACATCGGCTACGGGGTCCGCCAGATTCCGCTGCCCGCGCGGGCGCTAGCCTGGTTCTGTGCGCTGGCTATCCTGGTTTGGGTTTCGGGCGGCTTCCCGCCTCATGCCTGGTTGCTGCTCTGGCAGACGCTCCAGCAGCTGCCAGTGCTCTGGGCGGCCCGCGGTCCCGCTCTTCTTCCCCCTTTAGTGGGATTGGTTATCCTGGCCCTGCTGCTGGTCGCGGCCTGGATAGGGCTATTGCTGGCTGGCTGGCGTCTCCTGCGGACCTGCTGGACCTCCTGGCAGGAGCGTCGGCTGCTCAAGCAGGAGCTTGAGCAGTTGCGCGAAGCTGAGGTCCAGGCGACCCGGGCCGCGAGGCGCTATCAACCCGGCGCCGGGGAACGGTCCCGTTCGCAACCGTTATCGGCCTACGGCGGAGCGCCTCCTTCCCACACTCCCTGGGCTGGCTCTTCTGACTCGCTCTCACACCCGCCGGTTTCCGTCCCAGCTTCCTCTCCCGGTGTTGAGGCGAGTGTCGCCCCTTCTCTGGAGTCGCGGCGCGCTCTTTGGGCCGATTTCCCTACGCAGGTCGATCTCTCTCTCTCGTCCCCACCTGCTCTCTCCGCGCTGATGGCGGCCCCCACCGAGGAGCAGCTCGCCTTTCCCACCGCTGCAGAGGCCCAGGTCTTTGAGACTCCCACCACTGATAGGCCAACCTCAGTGGAGAAGAGTATTGGTGGACAACGTACGGAGACGCTGACGGGCCTGCCGCCGAAAGGAGCGCTGGTCATTCGTATGGGGGCGATCACCGACCCCGGCCTCAAGCGTAAGCATAAGCCCAATGAAGATAACCTGGTTGCTATTCAGCAGCAACGTACCCATAGTGGCCAGACCTTCGGCCTCTGTGTGGTGGCTGATGGAATGGGTGGCCATTCCAATGGCCGTGAGGCGAGTCGTCTGGTGGTCGAGACCTTTTGCGAGCTGGCCCTGCCCGCGCTGACGAATTCGATCGAGAACGATGAGGCTTTCTTGACTGGCGTTCTGGTTGATGCGCTGCAACACGCGAATCTGAAGCTCTACCAGCGCAATCGCGCCGAGAAGGCCGATATGGGAACAACAGTGACGGCGGCCTTGCTGCTCGATAGGATGGCCTACGTGCTGAATGTAGGCGATAGTCGAACATATCTCTATCGTCCGGCAACGGGCCTGACCCAGGTCACGCAAGATCATTCGGTCGTGGCGCGCTTACTGAGTGCAGGCTCTATTTCGCGTGAGGATGTCTATCGTCATCCGCAGCGCAATCAGATTTATCGCTGCCTGGGGGATCGTGCGGCGGTCGAGGTCGATGTCTTTGCCGTGCCTTTGCTGAGGGGCGATAAGCTGCTCCTGTGTTCAGATGGCTTGTGGGAGATGGTGCGCGATCCTCAGATTGAGCATCTGCTGGGCCTCAATGCTGATCCTGTGACGATTTGTCAGTGTCTGCTGCAGGCGGCACTCGACGGCGGCGGCGATGATAATGTGAGTGTCATCGTGGTCGAGGTGCTACAGGTCGCGGCCTGAAGCTGGACCGACCCCTGGCCTTCTGGGGCGGGATGAGCTGGCTGTACCTCTATTGTCTGTCTGGCTGTCTGGTATCTTCCTGATGTTCCCTCTGCTTATTGGCTTCCTCCGTCGCGGAGTCTTTCGGCGCCTGCGGTGGGCGCATTGGCTCTTGGAGAACGGTCATCGGGAGATGCAAGCGATCGAGCGAAGGTGTAGAATGAACGGGGAAGTCGTCAAATCGGCCAGACTGGCACGATCTGGCTGCCCTGTCTGGCCGGCTGATCCTGGCGCTGACTGCCGGTCGCGATGCAGGAAAGACCGTGCTCCTTTGGTTGGGGAGCCTGGCGAGGCGAGAGGGAGGCCGAGCGATGACAGTCTGGATTGGTACCTCTGGCTGGCTCTATCCGCACTGGGTGGGCCGCTTCTATCCGCCTGATTTGCCTGCACAGGAGTATCTGCCCTATTATGCCCGACATTTTGCCACGGTCGAGATTAATAGGAGCTTCTATCGCCTGCCCTCGCCTTCGCAGTTTGCTCTGTGGGCCGAGCAGGTGGGCTTTCATCCCCGTTTTCGCTTCGCGGTCAAGGCCAGTCGCTATCTGACGCACATGAAGAGGCTGCGCGATGCGGCTGAGCCGCAGGCGCGCTTGCTGGAGGCGGTGCGCGGTTTGGGTCAGCGCCTGGGGCCGCTGCTTTATCAGCTTCCGCCCCGCTGGCGGAGCGACCTGGGGCGTCTGGCGGACTTTCTTCGATTGCTACCGCGCGGGCTGGCGGTGGCTTTTGAGTTTCGTGACCCTTCCTGGTTACGAGGGGTCGAGGGTGAGCGCTTGGGTGCTCTGCTGGCGGGGGCGGGCTGCGCCCTGGTGCTGGCAGTTGGGGGAGAGCTGCCCACGCCCGTAGATCTGCCAGCAACGGCGGCCTTTCGCTATGTGCGCTTCCACAGCGGGCAGGCCGGTCCTTGCTTCGGCGAGACGGAGCTGGTTTTCTGGGCCGAGTGGTTGAGCAGAGAGGCCGGGAAGGGGCGCGAGTGCTATGCCTATTTCAATAATGATAGCGAGGGGTATGCGCTGCGCAATGCCGCACGCCTGCGCGAGCTGGTTGCGGCTCACCTGGGAGCTGAAGCGGTGGCCTTCTAAGGGTCTCCCAGCGAGAAGGAGGGCGCTCTTGTCCCGGAACGGCGACCGCCCTGGGTTGACAGCCAGGCAGCCTCTTGCATATACTTCCTCTGCCAGCAGTGAAACGTGCGATGCATCAGGTGGCCGGAAATGTTTGCGCTCATTTCCGGCAGAATAGGGAAGCCGGTGAGAATCCGGCGCAGTCGCGCTACTGTGACTGGCGAGCACTTTGACGGCCCGTTCGCTCCCCACTGCGGGCGGGTGCGACCAGGTAAATAACAAGCAAGCAAGCCACTGTTCCTGTGTAAGCCTGTATCTTTACGTCTGCGGGCCAGGCCAGGGAATGGGAAGGCGCGTCAAGGTGCGTTTGAGCCAGAAGCCAGGAGACCTGCCTGATGCCAGTGGCCCATGTTCCTTCGCGTCAAAGGAGCAGGCGGACTATCAACCACCAAAGCGAGCTGACCCGCTGCTTCTCCGGTCCTTTTGTGTTGTGGTTGCGCCCCCTCTACGCGAGGTGACAATGGACGGCTATCTTTTGCTGTGGAGGAGTGAGCTTTATGCGCATCCTTGTCATCTCCCGACGGCTGTTCCCGTGTTTATTGGTTGTGGGCTTGCTCTTGCTTGCCGCCTGTGGACAGAGCCAGAGTAGCGGCAGCGCGGCGCGGCCAAGCCCCACGCCAACAGTGGTACGCGATATCTATGGCACGCCGGTGGTCTTCCCGAAGACGGCCCCGCAGCGCCTTATTTCCCTGGTGCCCAACATGAGCGAGATTCTGGCTGCACTCCACCTGGAGAGCCGGATTGTGGCGGTCGACTACTATACGGACTACCCGTCGCAACTGACCCAACTCCCGCGTATCTCGGATGCCAACGGCAACTATAATGTAGAGCGGATTGTGGCGCTGCATCCCGACCTGGTGCTCAGCTCCGGTGGCCTCACGGAGAAGTACGATGCGCAACTGGTGCGTCTGGGCGTGCATGTGGTTGATTTGCCAGACAATACGATTGCGCTGATGCTGGCTGAGATTCAGACCGTTGGGCGCCTGACCTTCACGGAGAGCGCCGCGGATGCGCTGGTCAGGCAGCTGCAGCAGCGCATTGCTCAGATCCGCCAGGCGGTGAAAGGAACGACGGCGCCCACAGTAATGCTGGAAGCCGATGATAGCACGCCTGGCAAGCCCTATGTCTTTGGCGGTGGGACGTTTGGCGATGAGCTGCTGCAGGAGGCTAATGCAGTCAATGTCTTCCATGATAATACGAGCAATGGCGGCTATCCCCAGGTCACCGATGAGGCGGTGATCCGCGCCAATCCCCAATACATTATTCTGACCGAGGACCCGCGCTATGGCGGTGATCCGCAACTGGTCTATCGCCGTTCCAATTGGGGCCAGATTACTGCGCTCAAGCTACGCCATGTCTATCATCTCAATACCGATCTGATGCAGCGTCCGGGGCCGCGCCTCGTCGATGGTCTGCAGTGCCTGGCCCAACTGCTGCACCCGCAAGTCTTTAGCGGCTCCCTGCCAGCCTATTGCCAGTAAGCGAGAGGAAGCGGGCAGCGAAAGTAGAAGGAAGGCCAGGCCAGGTCAGGCCACGGCACTGGGCAGGCGATAGGAATCAGGGACTTCTGGTCTCTCGAATTAGCGACAAATACCCCTTACCTGGGGCGGGTTCCGGCTTTTACACTGGAAAGAGGCATAGGCCCCCTGCTGGGGAGCGAAGGCGTTCCGTCGCCGGTGCCCGTGGCAAGCGCTCCGTTGGCTATTGCTGGCGACGCAGTGATCGAAGAAAGAGAGGAGTCCTGATCACCATGCGCATTCGGCAAGTGACTCGGGCGGGCGGAGGGTCGAGGCGCAGCCGGGCAGCGCTCTCAAGGGTTGACGCGGCCCAGGCCAGTGCATCGGGGCAGAGCTGGCAGCCCACATCTCTGCAGGACAAAGGGGCCGGTTGGCGGCCCTGGCTGGGCGAGCGCGAGCGTGACGATGAGCGCTATCTGCGGCCTGCGCTGCCTCGCAGGCGGCGTTCCTCTCCTGTTGGTAGCGGGCCAGACGGACACGGGGCACCTGGTGAGGCGCAGCTGCACCCAGGCGAGACAGCGCTCTCCGGGCCAGAGCTGGCGGCCCTGGTCGAACAGGAACGCGCGGAGCGAGTGGCGGCGCTGAGGGTGCGTCTGGCCGCGGGCAGGTACCAAGTTGATAGTGTTGCGCTGGCCCGCAGGATGCTAGGGGATCACTAGGGACGGCTGAGCGCTGAGGCTGAGTGGCAGTCAGCGCCGGGAATGGGAAGCTCTTTCCGTATGTGTGGCGCGATCCTTCAGGGAGGTTAAGGGTGGTCGGGAATGTTGGGGGAGCGTGCCGGGCCAGCCACCGGTCCTGGGGGCGGGCAGGTGGGTCCGCCAGCAGGCAGAGGTGGAATGGCTCGGACGCTCTCCTTTTTTGGCAGTGGCGGGAGTGAGACCTCCTCGGCTATACTGAACACTGACAGGTCTGTCTCTCGCGAGAGCGGCCTCGCTTATGTGCTTGCTCGACCTTGTTTCCGTGCGTGTTGTTGTTCGTCAGGTTCCCCACAAGGAAAGACGGGAGGGAGGTACCTATGCAGGATTTGGCTCAGATGCGCTGTGTCCCTTGTCGCGGCGGCGAGCCAGCTTTGTCCGATGCTGAGATCAAGAATTTGCTGGCTCAGCTCCCGGGCTGGCAGGTGGCCGAGGTGGATGGAATCAAGCGCATTGAAAAGACTTTCCATTTTGATAACTTCGCGCACGCTCTCGCGTTTACGGATAGGGTTGGCGCTCTTGCTGAAGAACAGGATCATCACCCGCAGCTGGTGACCGAATGGGGGCAGGTGAAGGTCGCCTTCTGGACCCACGCCGTGGGCGGGTTGCATCAAAATGACTTCATTATGGCGGCTAAAACGGAGGCGGCCTTTGCTCAGGCCGAAGGCCGCAAGCCATCTTAGCTGCCTGAAGCCGCGCTGAGAGGCCCTGAACATCAGTCTGCAACACCGGCCTGCGGGAGGCCCGACTTGGGCTTGCCCACTCAAGGCTGGCCAGGGAGCCATCTCACGGCTCCCTGTTGGGGCCTTTCTCTTCGCTCTCTCGGGGCTTCCTTCCTCTCTCCCCCTGCACCGCATACTTTTTCCCCTGGCTGCTCTCTCGACACGCCCGTTGATGTCGATAATTTGACATAGTATGATATTCAAAGAGATGATATAATCCGCATAGAGAGGCAGATTGTCATTGCACTAGAGGAAATCTCAAAGATCCGTGCCTGGGCATGAGGATGACAGCGAAGGATTGGACTCGCTGGGCTGGCGTCAGCCGGCCCAGGTCTGACAGTAGTAAAGGCAAGGATAGCCTACTGCAGCGGCCCTGGCCAGCGGCAGGGTCTTGGTGGCCTGGATCGTGGTCGGGTCGTTTATCTCGACCGATGGCCAACCTGTGGCTGTTGGTCAGCCTCCTCTGCGGCCTCTGCCTGCTTGGCGCCTGCGGCCCGACGAGTGAAGCGCCCGTTGCTACCGACGAGCTGGGAACCTTTCATAAAGGTCTTATCTACGTCGCCATTGGCGCTTCCGACTCTTTTGGTTTTGGCACGGCTGATCCCTACGCCGATAACTGGCCCATCGACCTGGCTCACAAGCTTGGCCCCTCCGTTCACCTGGTCAACCTCGGCATTCCTGGGATTCATCTCCATCAGGCCCTGCGTCTGGAGCTGCCCATCGCGCTCGATGTCCATCCTGACATCGTGACGATCTGGCTGGCCGTGAACGATTTGGCCGATCAGGTACCGGTGACGGCCTACGCGCGCGATCTGGATCTGCTCCTCTCGCGCCTGCAGGCAGGGGCGCCGCGAGCGAAGATCGCCATCGCCAATGTGCCTGACCTGACGCTGCTTCCGCACTTCCGCTCGTTCGATCAGCAATGGCTACGCTCTCAGATCCAGCTGTATAACGCTGCCATTGCTGATAATGTCAGGAGGCACCATCTGATCCTCGTTGATCTGTCGCAGCAGCGCTACAATCTGGCCCGCCATCCCGAGTACGTGAGTGACGATGGCCTCCATCCGAGCGTCATCGGCTACGTAGCTCTGGCTGATCTCTTTTATCAGGCTTTGCGCTGAGACAGGGCGCGGCCTGGCGCCGCTTGAGCGACAGAGGCCGGTAGTGTGTGTGACCCGGCAGATAAGCAGTAAGGCAGGCTGCCACGGAGGAGGGCAGCTGTGACAGGAGGTATCGGACAGGCTCAGTCAGTTTGCAAGAACGTGGCATGACGGAACTTTTTGGCATCCCACTAGATACGCTCAGCACAATCCTGCTGACCATTACCCTGGCGATTGTGGCGCTGGTTCTGGTACTGGCGCTGGGCAATCGGCTTTTTTTTAAGATCGGTGTGCGCAACATCCCGCGGCGGCGCACGCAGATGATGCTGATCATCTTCGCGCTCATGCTGTCGACTACGCTGCTCTCTAGCGCCCTGGCAACCGGTGATGTTATGACAGGCGCGGTGCGCAGTGTGGCGACCTACAATGTGGGCAACGTTGATGAGACGATCGAGGGTGGCTCTGGTGATCTGGGCTTCTTCGACGAGGCAGTCTATTATCGCCTGCGGGCGCAGCTGCGTGACGACCCCGACATTGCGGCCCTGGGGGCGGCCATTATGGAACATGACCTGCTGGTGGCCGATCAGACCTCGCGTCAGGTGCGCTCGGCTGTAACAGCTCTGGCTGCTCTGCCAGGTAGCGAGGATGGATTTGGGGGGATTGTGGCCGAGGATGGCAAGGGCCGTTTACATCTCACCTCGCTGGGTCGCAACGAGGTCTATCTGAATCGGACACTGGCGCAGCTTTTAAACGCTCATGCGGGCGATCGCCTCTATCTCTACTCACAGCGCTGGCCAGGGCAGCGCTATGAGGTGCGTGTGCGTGCTATTGCCGATAGCAGCGGCATGATAGGCGAAACGCCTTTCATTGTCAGTCAGGTGCAGCTCTTTCGGCGAATTGAGCAGTGCGGCGAGGCCATCACGCAGATTTTCGTGGCCAATCGCGGGAGCGATGGACCTGATAGCATTGCCATCTCCGATCGCGTCGAAGAGAAGCTAGAGCGGCTCATCCCGCGCAACGTCCATGTCATTGAGGTCAAGAAGCTCGCTATTCTCAACTCGGAGAAGGCGCAAGACATTTTCTCGCGCATCTTCGTGTTATTCACCCTCTTTATTGTGGCCATTGGGATGCTGCTCATCTTTCTCATCTTCGTGCTGTTGGCGGCGGAACGGAGGGTTGAGATGGGCATGGCCCGGGCTGTTGGGGTACTGCGTCGTCATCTGGTCTTGACCTTCCTCTTCGAAGGGGCGATCTACGATTTGCTGGCCTCCTTCATCGGCCTGGCGCTTGGCGTGGCCATTGGGGCCTTGCTGGTGCTGCTGCTCGGGCCGGTGCTGGAGCGCTTCGACTTTCCGCTCAAGCTGACCTTTCAGCCGCGCAGTCTGCTCATCGCCTACTGTCTTGGTGCCATCTTCACCTTCTGCGCTGTGACGGTCTCTGCCTGGCTAGTGAGTCGTATGACCGTGGTGGAGGCTCTGCGCAATCTGCCGGAGCCCGAGCGGCGATCGCGCACGCTGGCGGAGCTGAGGGAGCTATTTGGGCTGGTGGGGAAGGCGCTGCGTCAGCGCAGTCGTCGCCTGCTCAGCTATCTCAGCGAGCTGCTCATCGAGAGCGGGCGGGCCCTGGTCCTCGCGGGCCTGCTTCCGTTACTGGTGGGCCTCGGGCTGCTCTCCTATGGTCTGACAGAGCGCCTGGTAGCTCCCTTCTCCCTGGGCCTCTCGCTCCTGGTCATTGGTGGCTGTCTGTTTCTCAAGACCGGCATGGTGGCTTTTAGTCCTGCCAGGTACAAGCCGCAGGTTCGTCGTCTCGGCGAGCGGCTGGTGCCGGCCATTGCTGGCCTGCTCATCTGTGCCTACTGGGCTGTTCCTTTCGACCTCTTCGCCTCCTTGGGCCTGGTGCGTTTTCGCTCCAGCATCGAAGTCTTCTTTCTGGCTGGTTTTATGATGACACTGGGGATTGTCTGGGCCCTTGTTGCCAACGGCGAGCTGCTGGTCAAGCCGCTGCTGGCGCTCTCGCGCGTGTGTCCACGTCTGCATCTATTGGCCCGTCTGATGGCCTCCTATCCGCTGCACTATCGTTTTCGCATGGGGCTGAGCGTGATGATGTTCAGCCTGGTTGTTTTTGCTTTGACCGTGATGACCGTGATCACGGCGGCCATGCAGCACAGCTACACCGACATTAATCTGCAGACCGGCGGCTACGATATTCAGGCCATTCCCTACTTTCGGCCCTTGTTGTCCAGTCAGGGAAAAGAGGCCCCTGATGAGCAATTGCGGGCCATGCTGGCGCGGCATGGCATTGATCCTGGGGCTTTCAGCGCCATCGGGGTGCGCACCACGACGCTGGTGGGGGTCATTCAGCCGACAGCCTCTCAGCCGGCCTGGCGGCTCTATCCGGCTCAGGTGATCAGTGGGGGCTTTCTCCAGGGCTATGGTTTGCATTTGGTGGCGCGCGCGCGGGGTTTCAACAGTGATGCCGCTGTCTGGGAGGCGCTGCAAGAGCATCCGAACTACGCCTTGATTGACAGCAGTGCCCTGGCGGCCAGCCTGGGGGCCCGTGGTTCGCCTGGGGTTTATGATCCCTCGGCGCCGACGGCCAGTGAGGCTGGAGCCCCGCTCACGCCGCCCGGCCTCGATCCTTACTATACCTTTGCCCTCAGTGGGATCTCGCTGGGAGAAACGAGCTTCACGCCGCAAAGCCTCTGGGTGACGCGCTCGCCGGGGGGTGATGGTCTTTCTGCCTTGCTCAATGCCTCGGTCGCCAAGCTCACCATTATTGGTGTGGTTGATAATAGCAATGGAGATCATTTCGGACTCTACATATCGCAGCGACTCTATGGTTCAATTGCACCCGCTCCGAACAATCCCGAAGTCCAGGCGTATTACTTTAAGGTGGCGCCAGGTCAGGATAAGCGAGCGTTGGCCTTGCAGCTTGGCTCGGCCTTTCTCGACGAGGGCCTTGAGACGACCGTTTTGGAAGATGCCATCTGGGAAGTGCGTGGGCCGCGCATCCTTCTCAGCGATATCATGATCGGCATTGTCGGGCTGGCCCTCTTGCTAGGGGTAGCGGCCCTGGCCATTACGGGGACGCGCGCCGTGATTGAGCGGCGTCAACAGATTGGGATGCTGCGCGCGCTCGGGTGCAGCCGTCGTTTGATCAGGACGGCCTTCCTGGGGGAGTCCGTTCTGGTGGCGGTGCTCGGCAGTTTGATCGGTCTCGTGCTGGGTTTGCTGCTGGCGAGCAATCTGTTCGCTGCCAACTTCTTTGAGCGCTATCAGACTGGCCTGGTCTTTGTCATTCCCTGGGGCCAACTGGCCTTCATCATCGGTCTGGCTCTGATGGCCTCGCTGGTGGCGGCGCTCCTGCCGGCCTGGCAGGCGGGGCGGGTCACGCCGATCGAGGCCTTGCGTTATCAGTAAGGGAGGCGCTTCCCCCTGGAGGAGCGGCGGATGGCGCAGGGGCAGCAGCCTGGCGGCGCTTTACTGTTGGCTCTGCCGGGGACAGCCGGGGATCTCCTGGCTGGCGCTAGCAGGTCCAGGTGACCTGCGCCGAGGTGCCATCCTGGGTGCGAAAGAGCAGCAGGCCCTGACGCGGGCAGGAGGCGTAGATGTAGATCGTGACTTGCTGTTGACTGCCAGGCTCTAGCCAGCCTTGCTGTGGCGCGAAGAAGGCGCGGACGTTTGAGCTGCTGGCCGACCACTGGGTGGTATCGCTGGCTGCGGAGGAGAGCGAGAGCGTGACCTGGCAGCGGAAGGTGAAGCTCTCATGGCTGCAGCTGTTTGGTCCGTTGAGCTGGGCTGGACTGACGGCCAGCAGCGGAGGGGTGGGCGTAGGGGTGGGTGTGGGCGTGGGACGCGGGGTCGGGCTGGGCGTAGGGCTGGGTGTGGGCGTGGGTGTCGCTGTAGGTGAGGGTGAAGGTGTCGGACTGGGCAGGGGCGACGGCGTTGAGGTCACCGTGACAATGGCGGTGCTTGTGGAGATCGTGGGAGTCTGTTGGGCTGTTTGGCGCCACAGGCCGGCTGAGAGCAGTGGCAGGAGCAGGATGATGAGCAGGCTCAGGATGACCAGGAGGCTGACCGCCCCCATGAGAATCCAGCGTCCCTGACTGGCCTCGCGCCAATAGCTCACGCCCTGACTACCGCGAAGAGCGGCTGGGCTGCCGGATGCTGGCCTGACGCTCTCGCTCACTAACGTAGGCTGCTCGTTCCAGAGAAGAGCGGGCGTGGCTGAGGCTTCTACCTCCTCCAGCTCGCTGGCCTGCTGATGCAGCTCTCCTGCTTGTTCCAGGGCGCTTCCGCTCGCGTCTGGAGCTGGAGACGGGCTTGAGGCAGGCGATGAGCTGGCAGGTGCCTCTCCCTCGCCTGGGGGGAAGGCTGCCCCCTGGCTCTGGTTGGGCAGGGCGAGCTGTGGTATGGTCTCCTGCTCGTAGATTGAGATCTCTCTCTCTGTCAATGCATTGCTGGTGAAAATCCCTGCCTGCCTTTGAGTACTGCTGGCCTCGCTGCTGGCGCTACTTGCTGCCGGAGCCTCGGGTATGCCAGGCTGAGTCCCTCCGGGGGCGATGGGCTGGTCGAGATTGGGGCTGGAACCCTCGGCCTCGGGGACACGGCTGGCCTCGCTGGGGCGGAACAGTTCGCCGCTCGCCGGTGAGAACTCGAGGGGGGATGGTCTGGCTCGCCCCGCTGATAGCAAACGTGTCTCGCTGGCTGGTGCGGGTAGGCTAGGGGCAGGAGTGGTGCCAGCTGCCGGGAAGAGCGCTGCCATGAACTCCTTGACGGTGGGGAAGCGTTGGTTGCTGTCTTTGGACAGGGCTTGCAGAAGCACCTCATCTACCCGGCGCGGCAGCAGCAAGTTGAGCTGCGTCGGAGCTACCGGCTGCTCATGGGTATGCTGCCGGGCTAACGTTGCAAAATCGGTGCCGCTGAAAGGAGGTCGCCCAGTCAGCAGCTCATAGGCGAGGCAGGCCAGAGCATACTGATCGCTGGCGCGGCTCGCCATCCCTTCGAACTGCTCAGGGGCCATGTAAGGCCAACTGCCAGGGCGCAGCTGCGGCTCACCGTCGGTGGCGGTGGCCCAGCTGAAGTCGGTGAGCCACAGCTCTCCTTTGGTATTGAAGAGGATGTTCTCCGGCTTCAGGTTGCCATGCATCACGTTGAAGTGATGGGCGTAAGCCAGAGCCTCAGCGACCTGCTGCAATAAGGTCCCCGCCTCGGAGAGGCTCAGCGGGGTCATCCCCTGGCGTGCCAGCCGCTGGCGCAGCGAGCCACGCAGCGCGTATTCGCTCATCAAATAGGCTTCGTCCTGGTCGACCCCGCTCTCTAGCGGAGGAAGCAGATGCGGATGGCGCAGCATCCTCAGCAGGCGCACTTCGCGGAAATACTGCTCGCGATTGCGAGGAAAAGGTGGGTGGAAGAACTTGATCACCACTGTGTGGCCGGGGGCTGTCAGATGCTGAGCCAGATAGGCGCTACTTGCTGGTCGATTGCCGAGGCCGGCAATGATCCGATAGTGGCCAATCACTCTATCGATATAGCGATTGCGCTCGCGCATAGCTCCTCCACCGGGGCATGAGGACTGTCATCCGCAGGTGACCATTACTGCTTCTGTCCTGTCGGTCACTGCTCCATTTGACCAGGGGTGCTGTTTCTACCTCTTGCCACATCTTGCTTCCCCCTCTTCTTTTCTCGCTTGCTTGCTTTTGGCGCGCGCTCACGGGACTATCTCATTCCAGAGCAAGGAGAGTATAACTGGCACTTCTGCATGGTGTCAATGAAAGAGAGAAATGGGGGATGACAATAGCTCCCTGCGCCTGATAATATCAAGACGAATGGGCTGCAGCCTCTTCTAGAGTGACTCACTCGTGAATTCTTCGTTATCTATTCATAGCAGTACCAGAGCTGCCCATTTGGACTGAGTTGGTCGTAGGATCATAGGATGCGGCTTGAGAGTGTAGGAAGGGTCTGGTGATAATGAATCGGTGCCTCTACTGCAACAGGCCATGTGAGCAAGGGGTGGTGTTTTGCGACGAGTGTCGGGCACTGCTGTTGCAACGTCATGCCCTCGCTGAGCAAGAGAAGCTTTTTCCCCCGAGAGATGAAGGACGGCGGGTGGCTGGGTTTTCTTCGGATAGTGATGGCTGGCCGCCGCCCTCGCTGCGTGGCTTCCCGACGGTGCCGATGAGTGCCGCTGATGGGGTTTGGGAAGAGGAAGGTGGTGCTGATCCACGAGCGCGCTCCATACTGGAGCCGGGATCAGAAGAGCGGAGAACGGGGCGGGAGGGAGGAACTCAGGGCAGTTTTCCCCCACTTGAGCAAGGTGAGGCGAATCAGGGCTGGCCAGCCTGGCGCTGGTCGAGGATGGCCCGGCGCCAGGCCTGGTCTGAGGAGCTGGTCTCTGCTGCTTCTGCTGCAGAGGAGCCGGAAGCCTGGAGCTGGAGGCCTCCGCAGCGCGATGGCGAGTCAGCTAGAGGAGCAGAGCCGGTGCGGGCGACGTCGGTAACAAGCCTGCCCGCTTCCAAGGGAGGGAATTGGGCGCGACCTGGTGGATCGCCATCTGGCCCCAATCCCTGCCGCTTCAGGGAGGCCCAGACAGGGCCCAGGCTCTTAGAAGGCCGGGATTGGGTGTTGTGGCGGAGACGGCCAGGACGCAAAGCCTGGTTGCGCTGGCTTTTTGTCGGGCTGGCGATTCTGGCGCTCCTGCTCATTAGCCTGAATGGGTGGCTGATCCGCTCACGTTTCGCAGGGGTCCGTCAGCCGACTACGCCAGTAGGACAGCCACCGTTCTTGACGGCGACGCCGACGCTGGTCCATGCTGGCCAGGCTGTGCATCTCCATCTGGATCATTTTCCGGCTTTTGCACAGGTCTATTTCAGCTACGACGTTGGTCAGGCCCTGGCGCCTGTGGGTATGGCCTCCATTGTGCACCTGGGAGCGGCAGGCAGCGCCGATGTGACCGTCACCATTGGGCGCGACTGGAGTCCCGGCGGCCATACCATTCAGGCCGAAGATGTCGCCACCCACTATACGGCCAGTACGACTGTTCAGGTGTTGGCCAGTGGTCCGCTGCGCTCTCCAGTTTTGGAGGTCAATCGTCGCAGCCTGGATCTGGGGGAGGCGCTGCAAGGTTTCAATAGCGTGGCGCCCCTGTGGTTAAGCAACGGAGGCGATGGGAGCCTCTCCTGGACGGCGAGCAGCGATCAGCCGTGGCTTCTGACCACTCCGACACAAGGTGTGCTCAGCGAGCGTCAGGCGATCTTAATCGCAGGGTCACGCGCCAATCTGCGGCCAGGCCTCTATCACGGGACCATTACCTTTAGCGCTGATAGCGGCCCTTCATTGCATGTCCAGGTGACGATGCGGGTCGATGCGCTCCCTACCACAGACAACGGTCGGCAGACCTTGCCGCTTACGCTAACGCCGGCGGCTCTAGCTTTCTCGCTCAGCGATGGTGGTCCGGCGCCCGCCGCCCAATTTGTCACGCTGGCTAATCCCGAGCATGAGGCGATGACCTGGTCCAGCCGCCTGCTGGTACCGCCCGAGGCTAGCCAGGATGCGCCGCTGCCGGCTCGCGCCGATTGGCTCCAGCTCAAGCCGGACCAGGGAAGGCTGGCCGCTGGTGAGAGTCTCTCTTTAGAGATAACGGCCCGGGGTACCCATCTGCTGCCTGGCCTCTACCTGGCCATCGTCCGGGTGAGCAACGCCCGCTCTTCGGCTCCAGCAGCGACAGCAACCCAGGTGCTGGCGGTCTCGCTCACGGTCCTGCCTGCCTGCCGCCTGACCTTAAGCTCCCAGAGCCTGACCTTCACGATCGGCTCAGGGCAGAATAGTGCCAGCGATCAGTCGCTTGAGTTGGGATTAGCAGCGGGCTGCGTCTCCAGCCTGAGCTGGCAGGCGTTTACCTCGGCGAGTTGGCTCAAGGTTGATCCGGCCAGCGGTCGGGTCGATGCAACCCACGGAATGAGCGTGCATGTCAGCGTGGCCCTCAGCGAGCTAAGCGCCGGTACCTATAGTGGTTTTATCCTCTTCTCCATGCAGCAACGGACCCAAACGGTGGCGGTTCTCTTGAACTTGCTAACCTCGGCGGCTCCAGGCGGTACCAGTGGCAGTGCCACGACAACGGCGGCCACCGGCGGTGCTGGTCGCACTCCTCTGGGGGCAACCCTTTCGCCCAGCAGCCTCAGCTTTACGATCGAGCAGGGAGGCCGGCCACCGGCGGCGCGCTCTGTCCTGCTGAGCGCTGGCCAGCATCCGCTGCTGTGGTCGGTGACACTCAACACGGGCGCTACTCCCTGGCTGAATGTGGCCCCTCTCGGCGGCACGCTGGCGGCTGGCCAGACGGCGCAGCTGAGTGTCAGTGTCAACGCGGCCAACCTGACGCCGGGGACCTATAACGGCCAGTTCAGTGTCTCGCTGGGGCCCGCCGATGGCATGCCAGTCAATCCCAGCCAGCTGGTGCAGGTGGTGGTTGTGACCTTAACGGTTCTGGCTCCCTGCGTCCTCGAGGTCACCCCCAGTAGCTTGAGCTTCAACAGTTCGCTGTTGCAGCCCAATCCGCCCCCGCAGATGCTTTCCCTACGCATCGACGGCGGCTGTCCCCGCCCAGTGGCCTGGGCTGCCAGCGTCGATAACGATAGCGCCTCCTGGCTCCATCTGAGTCAGGCCAGCGGTAGCGAGAGCGGTGCTGGAACGACCATCGCGGTCTATGTCACGCCTCCGCGCCTGCTGCTGAAGACGCTGCGGGGTCAGATTACCATTACGGCCAGCGATGGCGGACAGAACCCACTGCAGAGCAGTCCCCAGGTCATCACCGTTACCGTCAGTCCAGGCTGAGGTTGGGCCGCGGCGCGGCCCTCTGCGGAGTCGCTCATCAGGATTGGTGTGGGCGGGCGCCCGGCTCTGCGAGATGACGCACGGCTGGGCGCCCACTGACGAGCACAAGACTAAGCAGGCCGACAATGCCCGCGGCTAAGGCCACGGTCGGGGGACCACCGATGAGCGCGATCAGGCCACTGGCACAGAAATCTCCCAGTGGCCTGATCGCCATGATCATCAGCGTGTTGAGGCTCATGACACGCCCTCGCATCTGGGCAGGAACACGGGTCTGCATCAGCGTGATTATAGTGGCAGCAATCACGTTCTGCATGGCTCCAACCAGGAAGAGGGTCAGCAGCGAGAGCCAGAAAAGACGGCTCAGGGCGAACAAAAGCAGGGCCAGAGCCCAGAGACTGAAGGCCAGAATAAGGAGCCGTCCCTTGCGCTTGACTTCCCCAAGAGAAGCCAGTCCCAGCGCCCCCACTACAGTGCCGACGCCAGAGGCCGAGAAGAGGAGACCGAGCTGGAACGGCGTCAGATGGAGCACCTGCACGGAGAAATAGGGCAGGATAATGGCCGCCGAGGGATTGAAGAACAGCAAGGCGCCGTAGGCCGCGATCACCCAGGGCAGAACGGCGTCGCGCCCGATGACCTCCAGCGCTGCACGGATCGATCCCAGTAGATTGCCAGCGCTCGCACCAGGTGCCGCAATCTGCCCCTCGCCTGCCGGGATGCGCATGAGAAAGAGGACGATCAGCACGCCCAGGTAGCTGACCGCATTGAGGAAGAAATTGCCCGCATAGTGGATGAGGCCAATGGTCAGGCCGGCCAGCGAAGGACCAATGACCGCCGCTCCGTTAAAAACGGCGGATTGGAGCGAAATGGCGTTCATGAGGTCTTCCCGCGGCACCAGTTGGGGGATGAGGGCAGAGCGCGCCGGCTGATCGAAACTCAGGACGATGCTGTTGCAAAAGGCAATCAGAACAATCATCCAGACCTGGATAACTCCCAAGTGGGTCAGCACCCCAAGCAGAAAAGCCAGCCCCATTGAAGCGCTCTGCGTGCAAAGAAGCAGCCGACGACGGTCGATACGGTCGGCTACTCCTCCCCCAATGAGCGCGAAGAGAAGGAAAGCGCTGGCTTGAGCCAGAGAGACCCCCCCCAGGGCGAGGGCCGAATTATGGGTCAGCTTGAGAACAAGCAGGCTCTGGGCAACAATCTGCATCCAGGTCCCGACAGAGGAGACAACCAGGCTGATCCAGAGCAGGCGGTAGTTGCGATGACGCAGGGCGCGGAAGGTGTTGAGCCGCTGGCGATGGCTGGCGGGCACGCTGCCCTCTGGTGTTGCTGTGCTCGACGATCTGTTCACGGACGTGGGACGTTCTTTCTTTCGTACTCACTGGTATATCTCTGCATCTGCTAATAATTATACGTCTTCGGACTCTCCTTCCTGACCCTTGAGCTGGAACCTGCGTGCGACCCTGTTTCTTGGGGCCGAGGACCCGGCTCGCGGCTGAGATCGACTGCATGCTCTTCCTTCTCCTGGTCTCCTTGCGCTTTTTTAGCGTTTCTGTGCAAACGGAAGAGATGACGGTATCTCTGTCCCGGTCCTATATACTTGACAGACGTGATCTGCATCGGTATTATTAACTATAGGCTCGTCTTGTATAAAGGAAGCAAGCGGGGATGTCTGACTCCCCGGTGCCAGCTGCTTCCTGCACGTGGACCACGAGTAACGCTTCTCCTGTGTCTGTGGCCTCTTCTGCTACAGATCTTCAGCTGTCTGACGAGCTGAGATAAGTGTTCTGCAAGCAAAGGAGGTGTCTTTCTCAACCCCCAGCAATGTTCCTGTCCTGGTAGAGGTTACTCGAAGGTTGACCTCTTAGCCGATCCACCTTTTGCCTGTACTACCTGATGATAGGCTGTCTCTGACCATGTTGTCCGGCCAAGTCTAGCGGTACACAGCCGTACCGACCTTACAAGCTAGAGGTGCCGATGAACATCGCAACATTCTTCCGATCTGCGCGCCGCCTGGCTATTGTCCTGCTTGCGCTCAGCGCCAGTAGTGTGGCGGCCCTACTCCTTCTCATCGTACCATCCACTGCCTATGCCCAGCTTCATGGAGAGGCCCCGACCAATCGGAGTCTGATCCGTGGGCACATGGTGCCACTGCTCAGGAGTCACAAGCCACTCCACAACGAGAGTGCCAACCGCACCCTGCAGTTATCGATAGCGCTCAAGCTTCGCAACGAAGCCCAACTTGATGCGTTGCTAGCGGCGCAGAATGACCCGCAGTCTCCACTGTATCATCACTACCTCACCCCGCAGCAGTTTGCCGAGCAATTTGGGCCGACGCCTGAGACCGTCAACCGCGTGGTAGCCTACCTGCGTGCCCAGGGGTTGCGCGTCAGCAGCGTCTCGCCCAACCGCACACTCATCAACGCCAGCGGTAGTGTTGCCCAGGTGGAGCAGGCTTTTGCCATCACGCTGGCCGATTATCAAATCGGGAATCGCACCGTCTATGCGCCGACCGGTGAGCCATCTGTGCCGGCGGAGCTTGGCGGCCTGATCCTCAACATTGCGGGTCTCGACAACGTTGCCCACTACCATCCCCTGGGCCTGCAGCGTCTCAGCAGCAGCCAGGTGCCGCACACTGGCCCGGGTGGTGGCTATACCCCGAGCGAGCTGCGCACTGCGTATGACATGAACTCGCTCATCAATGGGGGAAGCAACGGCAGCGGTCAGACCGTAGCCATCTTTGAACTGGATGGTTACCGGGCTGCCGACGTCAACGCCTACCTGAGCTATTATGGCCTCGGATCGGCGAAATATTCCAATGTTCTGGTAGATGGGGCGACCAACACCGCGGGCTCAGGAGCGATCGAAGTCGAGCTGGATATGGAAGTCGTCTCGGCCATCGCGCCTGGTGCCAACCAGAAGATCTACATTGGACCCAACACTGTCACGGGAGTCAACGACACCTACAATCGTATCGTGACAGACAACCTGGCCAAAGTCGTCAGCATCAGCTGGGGTGAATGCGAAGCGGCGGCGGGAACCTCGGAGCTGGCCACCCTTGACAACATCTTCAAGCAGGGAGCGGCCCAGGGCCAGGCTTTCTTTGCTGCCTCTGGTGACTCGGGGGCCTATGACTGTGATAACAACAGCCTGGCTGTGGACTCGCCTGCCGATGATCCTTATGTTGTCGGCGTGGGCGGAACGCATCTGGTCACTGGTAGCGGCGGCACCTACAGCAGTGAGTCAGCCTGGTCGAATCCCAGCGATACGCAGCGCAGTCCGCATGGCTCGGGCGGCGGTGGTGGCATCAGCTCCTACTTCGCCCGTCCCTCCTACCAGACCGGTCCAAATCTGACCAACGCCAATCGAATGGTGCCAGATGTCTCGGCTGATGCCGACCCGGCCACGGGCTACTCGGTCTACTGTACTGTCACCGCGGCGGGCTGTTCCAGCTCTGGCTGGTTGACCGTTGGTGGTACCAGCGCAGCGGCTCCTCTCTGGGCCGGCGTGGCGGCTGATGTCAACCAGTACCTGACCTCGCAGGGCAAAGCCACCCTCGGCTCGGCCAGTGCTACCATCTACCGCCTCTACAATACAACACAGACCTATAGCGCCTACCACGATATCACCAGCGGTAATAACCTCTACTACTCGGCCACCACGGGCTACGATCTGGCCACGGGTATCGGCTCGCCCGATGTGTGGAACTTTGCTCGTGACGTCGCTGGCACCTCCGGCGGCGGTGGCGGTGGTGGTGGCGGCGGCGGTGGCGGCGGTGGCACTACCACCCAGCTGCTGAGCAACGCTGGCTTCGAGAGTGGTCGCACCCCCTGGCAGGAATCTTCCTCGGGAGGCTATGAGATCGTTGACTCGACGAACCCGCACACGGGCAGTTACAGCGCCTACCTCTGCGGCTATAACGGCTGTAATGATCAGATCTGGCAGACGGTCACCTTGCCCAGCACAACGACCAAGGTGGTTCTGAGCTACTGGCTCTACATCAGCACGCAGGAGTCCGGCAGCACCTGCTACGACTACTTCTACGTGCGTATCCGCAACTCCAGTGGCTCGACGATCACAACCGTACAGACCAGGTGTAATGCCAATGCCTCTGGCTGGACGCAATACACCTTTGATCTGACCTCGGCGCTGAGCAGCTACTACGGCCAGCAGATCCAGGTCTACTTCCAGGGGACGACCGATTCGTCGCTGGTCACCAACTTCTTCGTGGACGATGTTGCCTTGAACGATACCCATTCCTGAGCCTCCTGATCGGTAGTGGTGGCTCGTCGTGAGCCTGCCTTGCCTCCAAGAGGTGAGGGCGGAGCAATGGCGCTCCGCCCTCCGTTTTATTTTCGGTTCCATTCCTGATGCTCCCTCCTGCTATGCCGGGCTGCCACCTGGCTCTCAGCGATGAGAAGCGCCGCCTGCAGCCTCTCCTTTGGCCTTGGGACGACCAACTATACTGGCTGTAGTTCATCGAGCGGATGGCACTCCTGATGATGGGCAATCTGCGGAGCCAGCCGCGAAGGCAGTGAATACCACAAACCTATCCCTGAAAGCCAGGAGGCATGGCGATGTCACATCTTCAGAGTAGAAGCCGGCAATGGCCGCCCGCTATCCTCTTCTCGCTGACGCTCTGGGTCCTCCTCTGGCCCTTACTGCTGTCGGGACCGGGGATCACAGCCCTGACGGCGCCGCAGTCCCCTCTTGTCAGTCTCGCCGCTCGCCCGGTTGCTGTGCCCCCCGGACCGGGGGTCAAGGGCGTTCAGCTCTTTGTGGAGCCGCAAGCTGGCGAGCAGGTTGTTCTGCAGGCCATTGCTGAGGCTCGACACTCGCTAGCTGTTGAGATCTACCTACTCACCGACCGCAGCGTCATTCAGGCCCTGGAGAAAGCGGCCAAACGGGGCCTGACCGTGCGTGTGATGCTGGAGCCTCATCCCTACGGTGGTGGCTCGCCCGCTGGTACCATGCAGCAACTGCGCGCCGCTGGCGTCGAGGCGCGTTATGCCAATCCTGCATTCCCACTCACCCATGCCAAACTGATGATTGTGGATGGAGCACGCGCCTATATCATGACAGGCAACTTCAGCCGGGCAGCCCTGGGGGGGAACCGCAGCGTCGCCAACCGTGAGTATGGGATCGTTGATCCCTGGCCTGGGGATGTAAGCAACCTGAGCGCCCTCTTCGAGGCCGACTGGCGGCGCACGACTGCTGGAGCCGCGATCAACGATGCTAATCTCGTCATTAGCCCGGGCAATGCGCGGGCTGCTCTCCAGGGACTGATCGGTGAGGCGCAGAGGACATTGCTCGTTGAAGAGGAAGAAATGCGGGACCAGCAGGTTGAAGCCGCGCTGGTAGCGGCGGAGCGCCGGGGGGTGAGGGTGCAGGTCATTTTGCCAGCCCCGCGTGCGGGAAATGATCCGAACGCTGAGGGCATTGCCACGCTACTGCAAGGCGGAGTAGCGGTGCGCGAAGATGGCCAGCTTTATATACATGCCAAAATGCTCGTCGTGGACGGGCGAGAGGCCTTTGTCGGCTCAGAGAACTGCTCGCCGCCCGGCCTTGAGAGCAATCGCGAAGTGGGCATCCTGATAGCCGATGAGGAAGTACTGGCGACGCTGCAGACGACCTTTTGGACCGACTGGGATGCGGCACAGGCGGTCTCATAGAGCGTCAGAGTGGGCCAGTCAAGATCTGGCTGGGGCGGCGTGTCTGGGTCTGACAGTCTTGAGCTGTCTTGACTCAGCTCTGCGTGGCGAAGCGGAGGAGCGGGCTGGTAGACAGGTAGCCGGAGGGAGGAGAGGACGAGGTGATCCAGGCAAGGGCCGCTGCGGCCAGCGAGGACGTTTTGAACGTGTGACCTTCGTAAGAGAGGGGGTCGGACTGAACGGCAGATTGGGGAAAATCGAGGCAGGACGAAGGGGTCTGGCCTCCATCCTGCCTCTTGAGTTCTGCTGTGAGCGGATCAACCTGCTCCGTTGGAAGCTCGATCCTGCCTGCTGTGGAGGTTGAGGGACTGCTAGTGACGGACGAAGCCGGATGGCGTCAGGCCGGGAAGGCTGAAGCAAGTACCGGCTGTCGTCGAAGAGACAGAGCCTCAGTCAGACAGCGGAAAAGGCGGGAACAACGCCTACCAGCGGCGTCCACCGCGGCGCTCACGCCCGCGTCCGTGGCTTCCCTCATAGCTGCCCGAGTAGCTATAGCTCCGGCTCTCATCGCGACGCCCGCCACGGGAGGAGCGAATCTCCTGGTAACAATCGCTGCAGTAGACGGGACGATCCTCGCGAGGGAGGAAAGGAACGGTCGTTTGTCGTCCACAGTTGGAGCAGACAGCCTCGTACTGCTCCCGAGAGGAACGGGGCGAAGACTGACTTCGGGAGCCATTGCGGCGGGCGGCGCGGCAGTCAGGGCAGCGCGCCGGGGGATTGGTTAACCCTTTGCTGGCGAAGAAGGCCTGCTCGCCGGCAGAGAAGACAAAGTCCTGACCACAATCACGGCAGGTAAGAACACGATCCTGGTAATCCTCGTAAGACATCATGGGTAAAAAAACCTCTTCTGTACTCTGTGTTCGCTCCTCTGAACACACTGGGCTGAATGAACCGACTGTTACGGTCCGGCTGCAGTTATAATTCGCCTGGTTCCCGCCAGAAGGTCTGCCTGTGGTGATCGCAATGGGGAAGTCCTGAGCGGCAGGTGAGGAGCACCTGAACTGCTACTGAAGGATTGGTAGATCCCCGATCACACTCACATTATACCACGCCCATCCTAAAATACAATCAGCCAGGGCGTTAACTTTTCGTGAAGTTCGCGAGTTGCCTCGCCGCTTGAGCGGAGCGCCGTCAGGCCAGCCGGGGCGAGCCTCTGCTCCTGCCAGGATGATGAGGCCGGCTCCGTCTCTGCCGCACGCGCAGCCGATCCCGATCTGCCCAGGCAAGGCACTACTCCCCACCGTTCGACCTGTATCGGCGGTCATCTCTCCCCATGCGCGCGCTGCCCGAGGACAGCCCTCTTTACACGTTCAAGTTGTAGGGCCTTTACAGGAGATTTTTCCCTGGTACTGATTTCCTGAAAAAGCGGAGGCGGAGGTTGAGATTTCTCAACTCTGTACCGGTACTTTTTTATTAGCCTCAGATTGGTAGATGCATATAGATCATATCACCTGCTCTATGCTTGTATAGGGCTAGCTGAACAGGAACCAGACTGTGTCGTAGTGCCCTCTGCCGGGTCAGGGAGTAGTTGTGGACGGGGAGAGGCAGACGAGTGAGCAGGGAGGCGAACTTGAAGACTGGAGGGATAGCGGGCGGGGGGTGGGGGCGCGGCAGAGGGTGGGCGCAGTGAAGGTTTTTTCTCGTAGCTCTTCCCCTTTTGTATTTGCCTACCAGTTGTCTGGATGGCACTGGTGATATCCGCTGAGGGGCGGCATCATCCTGTGGAAAGGAAAGGTAACCAGCTACTATGTCCCGGAAGCAAGCACCGTTATCGATGTACGAGGGATCACGGAGAGCACGTCGCCGCTGGCCGATTCTGGTGGGGGTAAGCATTCCCTTGCTCCTGCTGCTGATTGCGGCGGGGGTCTTGGTGCTGCCCCACCTGACCTCGCGGGCGGCTGACGACAATACCGATTGTTCGCTCATCGTGCCGCCTAATCCACTGAGCGCCCAGGGGCTGGCGACGCCCTACCAACTGGTTGCCACCAATCCCGCCAATGGGCCATGTCATGAGGCCAACCCGGCGCAGGCGGCCTTTGTCCAGGGGGCCATTCTGGACCCCCGTACTGGGCAGATCTCTATCTATAATCCGCTTGTTGTCGACCAGGGCACGCAGCCGGCGATCCAGCCAACCCCGCCCAAGCTGCCACAAGGGGCGGTGGTCGGGCTCTGGTTCGGCTTCAACGGCGACAATCTGACCCTGGTTGATAACAATGGCAGCCTGAGACAGGGACGCTGCGTCAACGGAGTCAATGGCAGTATCTTTGGTCAGTTTGCGTATTGCAATGCCCCGGCCTTCTTTGCCGCTGCCAATTACGCCATTCGCAGTGGGCGGCTGAAGGTTCCTCCGATCGGTACGGCCAAAGACGGCCAGCCTTGCCCGACGACGCGGGATTTCAGCCTGGTTGATCAGGATCAGAGTGACAATGTGGTGACTGAGTATTTGGTGACCGCTGATGGGCGTATTGCTCAGATGACTGCTGCCAATGTGGCTGCTCTGCAGGGAGCGCAGGTGCAAACCAACGGCAGCGATGAGCGGCTGCTATCGATCGGCCTCGATAGCGCCCTTGGTTGCACACCCTGGATGGCGCCCGATCTGGCCGATCCCGGTCATACGGTTGCGGCCTTGCCGCTCAATGAGCTGCAGGCGGCCCTCTATCAGAAGCAACCTGTGGCCCTCGTGCCTGCCGGCGATCCGATGGTGCTCAACAATGATCAGCTCGATCTGCGCAAGCTGAATGCCTATCGCGTTGGAGTCGATCAGGCTCCTGTGGGTTCGCTCAATCAGGCCAGCACGGCGACCTACTGTCAGAATCTGGTCAATGTGGCGCCGGCACGGCTGAAGCTTGACCAGCAGTTTACTCAGGCCAACCCTTCGCCCGATGCGGGAGCGGCTAATTCGCTCTTTACCTTCCTGGCCCAGCGCTTTGTGACGACCTATCAGGAGCTGAACTGTCAGGCGCTGATCAACCTGCCCGATCCGATTACGGTAACGACCGATGCCAATGGTGTCGCGGTGGATGCGACCATTAATGTCCCCAATGGGGGCGGCAATGGTGGAGGCAACGGTAACGGCAATGGCCAGGGAACAACCGTCGATTGCTCGGTCAATGGGCGAGTCATTCAGGGTTGCTCTGGCACGGTGACAATCAATGGTGCTCCGTGTACGTTAAAGCTGGATCAGGCCAATCATCAGGTGGTGATCCAGTGTACGCGCCGCGGCACGGTTCAACCGCAGTAGCGCCGCACTGACCGGACTGAGCTGAGCCTTTCACTCAGGACTCAGGCAAAGCAGATTTCTTGAGCCATAGGGCAGACCGCCTTTGGGGGTGGAAGACAGGTCGACAGGCTGTCAGCTCAGTCGCTGAGATGGCTAGAGCTAGCGACGGCCTCGGGCCGTAAGCAGATTTCTTACTCCTTTCACTGGTTTCCCGGCGGTCTGCCTCCCTCTCCACTGCCGGAGTAGAAGGTTACTCACACCTGCTGTGAGTCTTCTGCTCCGGCTTCCCCGGCGCTTTCCTGGTCTACTCTCGTGAGCGTTACGCCTGACACTGCTCGCTCAGGTTTTTTCTTCTCCCAGACGAACTACCAACCAAGGGCCTTATTGGACGTTTAGCTCCCTTGCGCTCGGTGACCTGAACGTGTTAAGCTTAGAACAAAAGTTAAAGTCGTTTGTTTGTCCTTCACTCTCGTCAGCTAGCAGTGAGAAGAGCGATGGTTATAGCTTCTGCTGAGGGAGCTGCCGGCAACAGGGAGATGGTCTCGCTCTGCTCGCAGGAGCAGGAAGATGCCTACCTCTTTGGCTGGAAGCCGACACCGGGCATTGTTTCTGTCTGGGCGAATCGTCAGGGCGAGGCCGTGGTCTGGTGCCGCGAGGGTGAGCGTGTTCACTGTGCGCATGAGCGTTTCTGGCCGTGGGTGCTGGCAACTTCTCTGACGGATCTGGCCACGCTGGGCGGGCGTCTGTCGCGGGTCACCGTGCTGCCTCCTCCGCCGTCAGAGGCGCCCCCAGGGCTGGTCTACTATCGCGAGCTGGATGGGCCGGAGAGAGCCTATCGTTTCCTGCTATTCTGCGCTGATCAGAGCCGCCTGGAACGCTTGCTGTTGCAGAGGGCCGCGCGTCGTCTGGGGCGGCGGCTGGCTTCGCTGAGCGAGCTGGAGGATTACTATGCAGTTGGGCCGGTGGAGCAGTATTTGATGCAGACGGGCCAGGTCTACTTTCGGGGCCTGGCCTATGAGGATCTCCATCGCCTGCAGTTTGATCTGGAGACAACGGCGCTTGATCCCCATCGAGGGCGCATTTTCCTGGCGGCGGTGCGCGATAGTCGCGGCCTGGCGATGACGCTAGAGGCGCCGCGTGAGGAGGATGAGCCGCGTCTGATTCGCGAGCTGTGTGATTTGATCTGCCAGCGCGATCCTGATGTCATTGAGAATCATAATCTGTTCGGCTTTGATCTGCCATTCTTAGAAGAGCGTGCGCGTGCGCTGGGGGTGCCTCTGATCCTCGGGCGGCAGGGAGTACCGGAGGCGGCGCGCCGCCTGCGTCGCTATCAGGAGACGCTGGCGATTGGGCCGGAGGCGCGGCGGCGCCTGCGCTATAGTGTGGCGGGCCGGGAGCTGGTCGATACGCTGGATGCCGTGCGCCGCCATGATTTTGTGGTGCGCGATATGCCGAGCTACGCCTTAAAGGATGTGGCGCGCTACTTCGGCATTGCCTCGGCGGAGCGCACCTACATTGCCGGGATGGATATTGTGGAGACCTATCGGCACGATCCTGAGCGGGTGCGTCGCTATGCCTTAGATGATGTGGAGGAGGTCGATGGCCTGTCGCGTCGCTTGCTGGGGGCCCCTTTCGCTCTGGCGGGCATGGCGCCACGTCGCTACGAGCGCCTGGTCTCGGCGGGTCCGGCGATGGGAATCCTGGAGCCGATTCTGGTGCGCAGCTATCTACGCGCGGGGGCGGCGCTGCCGCGCCCTTCAGAGCAGGAGGCTGAGGGTGACGGCTCGCACGAGGGTGGCGCAGTGCATCTCTTTGCGACGGGGGTAGCGGAGCATGTGGTCAAGGCGGATGTGGCTTCGCTTTATCCTTCGTTGATGCGCTCCTTCGCGATTGGTCCGCGCTGCGATCGGCTGGGGGTGCTTTTGAGTATCCTGGGACGTCTGACGGATCTGCGCCTGCGGCATAAGGAGGCTGCCCGTCAGGCTCCCCCTGGCTCGGTCGAGGCCAATCACCATGCCGCGACTCAGGCCGCGATGAAGATTTTGATCAATGCGGCCTATGGCTATATGGGCGCTGGCAAGATGGCGCTCTTCGCCGATGCCCAGGCCGCGGCTGAGGTGACGCGCCGGGGGCGCGCCATTCTGGATCAGGTGGTGGAGGCGCTGCGGGCTCGCGGCCTGGCTTTGATTGAGGCCGATACCGATGGCGTCTATGTGGCGGTCCCCCCCACGTGGGGCGAGGAACAAGAGCGGACCCTGGTGGCCGAGATTGGGGCGGGCTTGCCCTCGGGGATTCGTCTGGAGTATGAGGGACGCTATCGGGCTATGTTCAGCCATGAGGTGAAGAATTATGCCCTGTTGACTTACGATGGTCGCTTGATCGTCCACGGGGTGGCTCTCCGCTCCAGCCGCGCAGAACCGTTCGGCGAACGCTTCTTGCGGCGTGCTCTGCTGGCGACGATGCTGGGGAGGGTCCATGAGGTGCGGTCTGCTTATCTGGAGACAGTCGAGGCCCTGCGCACACGACGGCTGCCAGCCGCAGAGGTGGCGACTCAGGTGCGGCTGACAAAGACACCAGAAGCCTATTTTGCTACACGCCAGCTGCATCAGGAACCCGCTTATGAGGCGCTGATCAGGGCGGGACGGAGCCATTGGTTTCCCGGCGAGCGGGTGCGCTTCTATCGGGCCGCCGAGAAGCAGTATGTCTGGTTGCCCGATGAGAATACAGAGGAGGCGCCCGCTGGTCGGGAGTGGCTGGTGGGGCAGGCACCGGCTTTGGCTGAGGGAGAGGCGCCGCTGACGACGGTGGAGCGCGTCCGCCAGAGTAGCAGGGAGCTGGCCGAGCGCCGTGACTACGATGTTGAGTACTATATCCGCTTGCTGACCAGCTCCTACGCCGCGCGCCTGCGGAAAGCCTTTGCTCCCGAGGATTTTGAGGCGCTGTTTCGTGAGGATCGTCAGCTCTCGCTGTTTATGGAGGCGAAGCCGCTGGAGCAGATTCAGCCGCGCTGGATTCGCTGTCAGCTGGCGCGAGATCAACAGGATGGCGCGTGAGGCGCCGCACTGGTCAGGCGAGGGAGAAGGGCGACGGCACCAATCTGGACCGGACCAGGTTGGCGCCGTCGTTGTGTTGTGCTGGTGGTGGTGGTAGGGTTTGCTCCTGGCTGAGTCTCGTCTTTGGCTCCCTCTCGTGGGCGCTGGCGGACAGGCTAGCGTATTGTACTGGCAAGCCGATCTGCTCTGGCCCACTTCACTGGGGCGTCTCGTTGCGAGCTTGCTGCAGGTGCTCCTGCAGCTCCTGGCGGAAGGCGCGCACGATGGCCAGGTCGCCGTAGCCGGCGCGCTCTATCTCGCTGAGCAGCTCAGAGCCTTTGGTCAGCCGGTGGGGCGATTGCCAGCCGGCGACTGCCTGCAGGAAGGCACGAGCCTCTTCGATGCAGGCCTCGACTTCGCGCAGGCGTAGAAGCGCCTGCGCCCGGTAAAGGTGAAGGCGGTAATCAAGCCAGAGGTTCCTGTCAAGAGAGATCTGACGGCGTAGTTCTTCGTACCTCTCTAAGACTTTCTGGGGCTGGTTGGTGTAGAGGTAGCCGCGAGAGCGCAGGAGGAAGATGCCGCTGAGTTTGTGGAAAACAAAGTCGCTCCCATTGCCGTAAGCTCCTTTGAGAGGCTCGGCCAGGGCAATAGCCTGTTCAATAGTGCGTTCGAAGCGCAGGGCGTCGCCTGCGATGGCGTACATCTGGCTGAGATAAGCGCTGGTGAAGGCCGCCAGCGGTTTGCTGATCTTGAGCGAGAGATCACGCGCTTCCTCCAGGGCACTGATGGCCTCAGTGAAGCGTCCGATGCGTTTGAGTTCGACGCCGAGCTTTTGGAGGGCATGGGCGGTCAAGACTGGGTCTCTCACCTGCCGCGCCGCAGTCAGCATCTCCTGAAAAGTTCCTCTGGCACGGTCGTAGCGGCGATGCTCGTAGTGCATGAGTCCGACAAGGCTCTGGTACTGGATGGCCAGGATCTGCAGGCGACGCTCCTGGCGCAAGGGTGGCGGCAGCTCGCTGCGGCAGGTCTCCAGAAAGCGACCGAGGCGCTGCACCTGCTGCTCTATTTCCGGGAGAGGGGCCAACCGCCTCATGGCCAGGGTCTGCCTGAGTAGCGCTTCAGCCACTGCCAGGGTTTCCTCGAAGAGATAGTTTTTGCTGGGGAGAGCAGCCTGGGGATTGAAGGGATCGTAGGAGGACAGCCCGAATTCCCAGGGAGGAATCTCTAGCAACTCACAAAGACGGCGCAGGGTGCCCGGGTCGGCGATCCGCTTCTTGCCATATTCAATGGCCTGGACATAACGCCAGTCAACACCCGCTCCTCCCCGGGAACGCGGCCAGCGCTCCGCCAGTTCTTGCTGCGTCAGGCCGCGCCGCTCGCGATATTTTCGGATGATTTTCCCATGATGATAGCCACCCGCGCTCATAGGAGCCTCCTTTCTTGTGCTCGCTTGACCAGATAGCAGGTTCGCACTTCCCCAGGGGCCTTCTCCGTACTAACTAGTCTGTTTGTATGCAAAGATGTAAAGGGATTCTATGCTTCTGAATAGAAGCCATCGCATGTCCCTATGAGGATTGTAGCATAGTTGGAGACGATAAAAAAGTTACGCTTTCTACGTGTCATCTTGTGTAACAGGAGGCAAAAATATGTGCGAGAGCGAGATCGCGCGACTAAGAAAGCGCCTGGAGGACGAGTATGAGGCCGCTCGCTGGGGCCTGACAGGACTGGCAGCAGGTGCCGCTCAGCATCGGTTTATTACGGCTCGCATTCGCAATATGGAGCGCTGCCATAAACGCCTGGCTCGCCTGGTTGGGGAGGAGCGTGCGACTGCCATCGCTCTGGAGGTCTGGCGCGCTAGATAGCTGACGCAAGGTTGTCCCTCCGCGACGTGCTCTTATTGTTGTTCTTTTCACTCATTCTCGTATTTCATAACCATTGCCAGCGCTGGCGACAAGCGGCAAACGCAGGGGATCACCTGCCTCTCACGGCTCACAATAGGTGCACACCACAAGCCGGGCGCTAGCGGTGATCCCCACCTGTTCCCCTGCATCGTCTTCGCCATCCTGCGTTATCTAGGCTCCCTCCAGGGCCGTCTAGGACAGGCGAGCGTGCGTGTGACCCGTTTCGAGGTTGGCGACAAAGTCAGTGATTTTACGCTGAGCGATGTGGCTGGTCAAGCAACCTCTCTAGGGCAATTGCTCCAGCGTGGGCGCAAGGTCCTCTTACTATTGCTCTCAGCCTCCTGCACTACCTGTCGGGCTATTGTGGCTCAGCTCGATGAGCTGGCCAGCCGTCCTGGAGGGGTGCCGGCGCTGGGGTGGATGGTTGTCGCTGTGATTTATGGCCAGCCGGCTGAGGTGCGGCTGATGGCCGAGACGTTGCGAGAGCGCGAAGGCATAGTGGTACTTGTTGATAGTGAGGCCCTGGTGGCGGGAGCTATCTGGTGGCCTCCATTCCCATTGGCCTGGCATTAGATGAGAATGGGCGCGTACTGGATCAGTCGCGCAATCCTGGACCGAACTGGCTGTACTTGACCTTGCAGGTCGCACCGCCTGATCACTCGCTCCTTCCACGCATACCGATAGCGCAGATCCAATGAACAGGGAGAGAGATAAGACCAGGCGAAAGGAGACCGTGATATGTCTGAAGAGCGGCAAGCGCCTCGCGAGAGGCGGCGGCTCAATGACCGCCTGATCGAGGGACTGATGCGGCAGTCTCGGCGGGGCTTTTTAGGGGGGCTGTCTCGTCTTGGGCTTCTTCTCGTAGGCACCCTCCTTGGTCTTGAGCTTGAGTGGCTGCAACCGGCATCTGCCGCCGTAGCACTGGCCTATGCTCAGCCTGGCGCGGTAACGCCAGATCTCGGCTGTCCCGAATGTACAGGTATCTGTGACCCGTGCTTCTCCGCCTGTTGCTGTCCTTGCGATACGGGCTGTGTCTGTACCTGTCTGGCGGGTTGCGCTGCCTGCATTCCAGTCGCTTTTCGCTCGCATCTTCTGTGGATTCTTGGCTATATTCCGAACTGTGTATGCGAGGCCTGCTAGACAGAGACGCTGTCACGTAACACGCCCCTCTTCAATCAAAAAGAGAAGGCTAGTGACGGACACCCAGCGCGCAGGCCCCGTCGCCCGGCCTGGCTCACCCTGTGGCTGAGCCAGTTGGCAGGCCGCAGGCTGGTAAGGCTCACGAGCGAGTTATGTGAAAGGAGAAGGCCGTATGTCCAATCAGCAACAGCCCGAGCCTGAGTCGCAGAGACCACGACCGACCGCCTATCTTACGCGCGGCTACGACCTCTTTCGCGGCCTGGAAGGGAAACCGATCATTGGCAGCACCCCTAATCAGCGTTATCTGGGGCGCATTGTGCTTGAGGTTTGGGAGCCGCTCCGAGCAGGCAAGCATCCCGAGGAGATGGCCTATATTATTAGTCCGGCCCGCGGAGTCTCCAATGACGAGTTGTTGCTTCGCGCAACGCGGGCTATGAATACGGAGCTGGAGCGCCGTCGCAAGAAGTGAAGTCAAGAAGTGAAGTAAGGAAGAGGGTTCAAGCCTTCTCTTCTGCCTGCCGCTAGCGCTGACAGTCCTGGCAAGGTGAGCAGCTATGAGCCAGGGGATGAGCACAGTCCTGGCTAGGGCTGAGCTGCGTCTCTTTTGGCGCCTGGTCATTGGTGTCCTGCTCCTACTGACCGGCTCCCAGAAGCTGAGAGATCTGTCTGCCTTTCGCGAAGGCCTCCGGGCCTATCAGGTACTGCCTGCCTGGCTGGAGACCCGGAAATCCTTAATCGGGCTATTGGCGCTCACCATTGCTCTGGCAGAGTGCTGCCTGGCGCTGCTATTGCTCGCGGGTGTCTGGAGCATGCCAGTATCCTGCAGCGCTGCTGGTCTGCTGCTGCTCTTCAGTCCAATCTCTTCCGTGGACGCCGTGATCTTAGCTGCCATTGTGGCGGTCCTCTAGGAGATCGGCCTCTTTCCTGGTCAGCAATCGCACGCAATTTATTCCTGGTACTCTTTTCTTCTCTTCCTGTACCTCACGCCTGCTGATCCCTTTAGCCTGGATAGACTCCTGGCAGGCGAGGCTCTGGCAGAGGGCCAGCTCTGGCAGGACGGCGCCCTTCCCATCGCTCTACTGGTCCTGAGCCTGGTAATCATTAGCAGCCTGGTTAGCGCCACACGGACCACGCTCAAGCGGCTGCGCTGACCTACTTGACTGCCTGCCTGATGGACGCAGCAGCCGCGTATCACGCTAGCCGGAAGCTCTCTGGTCTCACTGGCGGCCTGGTCCAACTTTCTCCTGCTCTTTCTACTCTTCTTCTCCCTGATGCTTATAACAAGCAAGCACTGCCATCGGGCTTGAAGCCGGTCAGCGGGAAGAGACTATAATTTGAGCAGGCAAAGAAGTACACGGCCACGCAAAGGAGACCCCAGATGGCTCAACCTGTGACGCAGATGGTCACATTCCCCTCGGAAGGGAGGCAGCTCGCTGCATTTCTGGCCTTGCCGACCGCCGGCAGCGAGCAAAGCGAGGAAGGGAAGGGACCCTATCCCGGTGTCGTGGTGATCCACGAGATCTATGGTCTCAACGACAACATCAAAGACATCGCCCTGCGTCTGGCTGCCGAGGGCTATGCGGCCCTGGCCGTCGACCTCTTCTCGACCGGGAACCGCACCGTCTGCATGTTTCGTATGATGAGCGGTCTCGTCTTCAACTCGCTCAACCATCGAGGAGTGCGTGATCTGCGCCATGCCCTTGATTTCCTGGCCCAGCAACCGGCGGTTGACAGTGAGCGGCTTGGGGCCATTGGCTTTTGCATGGGGGGGAGTCTGGCCATTGCCTGGGCCTGCGCTGACAGACGTCTGCGGGCCATTGCTCCTTTCTATGGCATGAATCCGCGGCCTCTGGAAGCTGTCAAGCGCGCCTGTCCGGTGGTTGGCTCCTATCCCGAGCAAGACTTCACTGCCGGGGCTGGTCGCAAGCTTGATGCTGTCCTGGACACCTACCAGATTCCGCACGACATCAAAATTTATCCGGGGGCCAGACACTCCTTCTTTAACGATCGTGGCCCCAACTATCACCCCGAAGCGGCGCAGGACTCCTGGCAGCGTGTGCTAGCCTTCTTCCGTGAGCATGTTCTGGCGCCGGGGGCCTGAACGCTCTAACGGCGAACGGCTGATCAGACCTGGATCGAAGCGTGCGTCTGCGGACTGGATAGGTCTGTTTCTGTCATCCCCAACGAAGGAGAGAAAGCGATGGATTTCACCTACTCTGAGCGAGTCAATGAGCTACGGCAGCGACTCCTTGACTTCATGGAGCGCTCTATTTATCCCAATCAAGAGACCTATCGAAGGCAGATAGAGGCCTCGGGTAATCCCCATCACCATGCCGAGATCGTCGATGAACTCAAGCAGAAGGCGAAGGCCGAGGGTCTCTGGAACCTGTTCATGACCGATCCGCGCTACGGGCCGGGCCTGAGCAACCTCGAATATGCCCCGCTGGCCGAGATCATGGGGCGCGTCAGTTGGGCCTCGGAAGTCTTCAACTGTGCGGCGCCTGACACTGGCAACATGGAGATCCTGGCGGAATTCGGCACGCCGGAGCAGAAGGAGCAATGGCTCAAACCGCTGCTAGAGGGAGAGATTCGCTCGGCCTTTGCCATGACCGAGCCGGACGTTGCCAGCTCGGACGCCACCAACATCCAATTGACCATTGAGCGCCAGGGAGACGAGTATGTCCTCAATGGGCGCAAATGGTGGATCTCGGGGGCGGCGCGCCCGCGCTGCAAGATCTTCATTGTCATGGGCAAGACCGATCCTCATCATCCCGACCGTCACCGTCAGCAGAGCATGATCCTGGTGCCGCGCGACACGCCGGGAGTGACCATTGTGCGCAGCCTGCCGGTGATGGGCTATCTCGATAACGAGAGCCATTGCGAGGTCCGTTTTGAGAACGTGCGTGTGCCAGCGAGCAATCTCCTGGGCGAGGAGGGCAGCGGCTTTGCCATCGCTCAGGCGCGCCTGGGGCCGGGGCGCATCCATCACTGTATGCGGGCCATCGGAGCGGCCCAGTATGCCCTAGAGTTGATGTGTCGCCGGGCCCAGGCGCGGGTTGCCTTTGGCAAGCCGCTGGCGGAGCAGGGCGTCATTCAAGAATGGATCGCCCAGTCGCACCTGGAGATTGAGCAGGCGCGCCTGCTGACGCTCAAGGCGGCCTGGATGATGGATACCCTGGGCAAGAAAGCGGCCCAGAAAGAGATCGCCATGATCAAAATTGTCGCTCCTGCTGTCATGACCAACGTCGTCAATCGCGCGATGCAGGTTTTTGGCGCGGCGGGGCTGTGCGATGACTTCCCGCTGGCCTCCATGTGGGCCCACGGGCGTACCCTGCATATTGTCGACGGTCCCGATGAGGTCCACAAGCGCTCACTGGCGCGCCTGCTCCTGCGCGAACAGCGTCTTCCGCAGGACTAGTTGAGCTGACCGGAGGCGCCCGGAGCCGCTAGCGACACTCCTGCTGGTGCTGCGCCTGGTGCCTCCACCGATCTCAGCTGGCCTGGCCACTTTGGCGGGCGGCACTGGCTGCGGAGACCGAGGGCGGGCTGGCCAGGCCGACGCTAAGCAGATCCTGTAGCTCGTTCCAGGCGTAGGCCAGGGGGGCCTGACGATAGCCGGGTTCGCCGCGTCCCACCTGGATGGAGAGGCTCCCGATGGTGGCCTTCCAGGTACGCCGCCCAGTCCGGCGCACGAGCTGGCGGCGTGCGGCATACTTGAGATAGCGGCGAGCGAGCCGGCGCACACTGCGAGCTTTGAGCAGGCGCCGGTCGACCTGTCTGCCTGCTCGCTTCAGCTGCTGCGCCTGGCGGTTAATTGCCACGACCAGCTCATCCAGGGTAAAGGAGGGGTGGCCTTCCTTGCTGCGCTGAACGAGGAAGCCGCTGGCGAGCTGGGTGCAGGTGAAGTGCGCGCTCAAGAGCCAGGCACGGCGCAGCCGCTCGTGCAGCTCGCGCTGCGGCAGCTGGGGGGCACGCTCGATGCTTGGGGCCAGGCTGACGAAGACCCGCTTGCGGCGGCGCACGGTCATAAAATCATACATGATAGCAATGGGCACCACGCAGGTTTCGGGCCTGCCCCCACGTAGAAGGCGCTGAGGGGCCGCAGTAATTGGACCAACGCGGCCATCAGGTGTGAGCTGACCTTCCGGCGCTCCCCAGAGCGAGCCACCGCGGGCGAGCCAGGCTGAAAGAACGTTGAGCTGTTGCCTCAGTTCCTCCAGAACCAGGTTCTTGACACGTAGGTAGACCGCCGGCTGGAAGATTTCAGCTCCGCTGAGACGGCGCAAGATGGTTCGATAATGCCAGGAAAGCAGCCGCGATAAGGGGACGCTGGCAAGACGCTGCGCCTGCTCGCCGGCGCTGTGCGCCCATTGCTGGAGGAAGGCCGGGCTGAGAATCTCGCTCGCCGGACGGTCTCCCTCGCTCTGAAGGGCGTTGCGCAGCCAGAGTTCGATCGGACGCAAGTGGATGTTTTCGATCGGACGCAGGCCGATGAAGCGCAGGAGGCTCCCCAGCGGGAGCAGCCCCAGCAGGCGCGAGAACCAGCCTGGCTCTGGAAGAATGCGGCTGAGAAAGCACGGCGCGAAGGCGTCGCTGCGAATGGCAAAGAGGACGTCTCGGGTGATGGCTCGCCAACTCCAGCGCGCCAGGATGGTAGGAACCTCGATCATCGGGTCAACGTCGCGTTTGTGGGCCATTGCAAAGTAGACTGGTCGCCCACGCCCAGGGAGGTGCTCCAGGCCGTGAAATTCGATCTTGTGAAAGAGCCGGACACCTACCCAGAGGATGCCTGCGATCAGAACCCGGCTGCAGGCGGCCAGCACTGCTGCAAGATGTCTCATGATGACTCCTTGCTTCTCTAGCTAGCTAGCTAGCTGGCAGAGTGGGATGACATCGCTCGCAGGATGATGGATTGTCTGGCTGTGCGTGCTCTGTGGCGGTTGGTTGCTTCACTGCAAGGCGCCGGGCGGGTCAGGGCCTCAGAGGGCAGGTATCCCCAAGGGCTGAGACCTCTGGGGATGCCTGCCCGGGGAGCTGGCGTCTCTCAGGACATAACGCCGCCGCCGTCGATGTTGATGGCCTGCCCGTTGATGCCCTTGCTGCTGTCCAGAGCCAGAAAGACGGCGATTGCTGCCACTTCCTCTGGCTCGATGAGGCGGTTCTGGGGGCTACTGCGCGCCAGGCTCTGACGGGCCTGCTCCTCGCTCATGCCGGTGTGGGCCACGATGTTGCTGACGCTGGCGTCTGTCATTGGCGTATTGACGTAGCTGGGGCAGATGGCGTTCACCGTGATGTTGTAGGGGAGCAGCTCGACGGCGAGGGCGCGGGTCAGGCCAAGAACACCATGCTTGGAGGCCGTGTAAGCGGCGATGTAGCGTCCGCCGACGCGCGAGGCGATGGAGGCGATATTGATGATGCGCCCGTAGCGCTGCTCGACGAGCGTTGGCACAAAGGCTTTGCAGACGTAGTAGACCCCGGTCAAGTTGACGGCGAGCAGCCGATGCCAGAGTTCATCGGGGTGGTTCAGGAATTTGTGACTGCCGGCGATGCCGGCGTTGTTGACCAGAATATGGACGCCGCCCAGACCTGTGCGCAGCTCGTTGGCCATGCGCTCAACCTGGGCCGGGTCGGTGACGTCGCAGGTCGTAAAGACGCAGCGCCGACCTTGGGCTTCAATCTGAGCCGCGAGCTCTTCTAGCTCGCTGCTATTGCGCGCGCAGATGCCCACGTCGGCCCCAGCCTCAGCGAGGGCCAGAGCGGTGGCGCGCCCGATGCCTTTGCTGGCTCCTGTGACAACGGCTCGCTTGCCGGCCAGTGGAAGGTGCTGCAGTAACTCAGTCATCGTTGGCTGAACCTCTCCTGTCCAATGGGTAGTCGCTGTGATGTGCCTCGACGAAGCAGGCACTCTGGACTAGCTAGGGCTGGTTCGGTTCGGCTCGTTGGTCTTGCCCGCTGGCGATGCGGGGCGAGGTAGGGAACCGAACCGAACCGAACCGGACAAAAGTGCGGGGAGCCGCCTGCGCTGCGCGTCCTGTCTGCTGGCCAGGTGAGCTTGGGGAGAGGAGGGCCATGTCAGGCAGGCCAGTTCCTCCTCTGTCTCTGTGGCGGCGCTCGCGGTTGCTCCTCTTGCAGTATGCCACAGGGATCGCTGCTTTTCCAGTTGGCGCCTGGCTCTGGTTGGACGCTGTGTCTCCTACACTGCAGGCTCATTCGCCGATGTTCTATACTAGCCTGAGAGAAAGCGAGAGCTGAAAGCTGATGTTCCTTTCTATCCTTTATGCATGCAGCTCGCTCGCAGACTCTCTGCTCACTCAGGCTTGAATGTCAGAGAGGAGGATAAGCACGATGCCAGTCTCTCTGGAGGGGGCGCGCCGCCTCCACGAGGCCCTCAAGGCTTGCGATATCAGGCTGGTTTCGGCTTTGCCTGAGACCTGGCTTGTTCCTTTGCTGCGTCTGGTAGAGGCGGATCAGGAGATGCGCCTGGTACAGGTGGCGAGAGAGGAGGAGTCGATCGGCATTGCGGCAGGGGCCTACTTTGCTGGCCTGCCTTCGGTTCATGTGATGCAGAACCACGGCTTGCTGGCGGCCATTAATCCACTGGTCTCACTGGCCATGCTGTACAAAATTCCTGTGTTACTGCTCGTCAGCTATCGTGGCTCCTGGGGCGAAAGGGACCCCTGGCAGACGCAGGGAGGACTGGTCACGGAGCCGGTGCTGCGAGCGCTAACGATCCCTTACTACTGCCTGCGCCGTGAAGATGATCTGGCCCGACGTCTCAAGGAGGCCCAGACGCTGGCGCTCTCGGCCCTACATCCGGTGGCGGTCCTGTTGACCCGTGAAGTGCTCTGGGACGATGAGGAAGCCTGAGCAGCGTCCTTCTTACTGAGGCGTACTGAGGCACAACCTGGGTCAGCAATCTTTTCTTTCAGATGATGTGCAGAAGGAGGGGAAGCGAAGAGCATGTTGCGCGCGGACGCCCTGCGGGAGATTTATCCCGAGCTAGAGCAGCATATTGTGGTCACGATTATGGGGGCGGTCGCTGCCGAGCTGTATGCGCTTGGCCACCGACCCAACTTTTTCTATATGGAGCATTCGATGGGGTTGGCCTCGTCCTTGGGCCTGGGGCTGGCCCTTTCGCTCCCGGAGCAGCAGGTGATTGTCCTTGACGGTGATGGCTCCCTGCTGATGAATCTCGGCACCCTGACGACGCTGGCCCGTTATCGGCCCTCCAATTTGCTTCACATTGTCTTTGACAACAGCAGCCTGGTCTCCATAGGGGGCTTCCCCACGGCGACCGCCAGCGGGGCCGATCTGGCGGCGATGGCGCGGGCGGCGGGCATGCCGCTCGTGATGGAGGCGGAGACGCCCGCCCAGTTCCGCCGGGCGGTGACTGAGGCCCTGACACGCCGGGTAATGACCACCCTGGTGGCCAAAGTGGAGGCGAGCGGCCCGGCCTCCTATCGTCTCGACCTGGACTTGTTGGAGAACCGCTTTCAGTTCAAGCGCTATCTCGACTCGCTGCGCTCTTCCTCTTGACCGGGCCGACTGTCTGCGCCATCCGTTGGGTTGAGATCGTTGAGGAAGGGGTTCAGGCGAAGGCCGGGAGAAAGGAGGCAGTGGCAGTGGCGCCAGGCCAGAAGGAAAGGGGCGCGCCCGCGCGTGCCGTTCTGATGACCACGTGTGAGCGCGCCCGCCCTGGTGCCCCGTATTCTCACGGGTGACCTGGGAGCGGGGGCCGGCTCAGGTTGACGAGCGCGCCGTCTGCAGCGTGCGCCAGATCTTTTCTGGCGTGAGAGGCATATCGATCTCCTTGATGCCGAGCGGGGCCAGGGCATCGAGGACCGCGTTCACAATGGCCGGTGGGGCGCCGATCGTCCCCGATTCGCCGATACCCTTGGCTCCGAGCGGATTATTCGGCGAAGGCGATTCCACAAAATCGCTGGTAAAGGAGGGGACCATCGTTGCCAGCGGTAGCGCATAATCCTGGAGGGTCCCGCTAATGAGCTGGCCATGCTCATCGTAGAGGACCTGCTCATACAGAGCCTGGCCGATACCCTGAGCCAGGCCGCCGTGGAGCTGGCCCTCGGCCAGCGTATGGTTGAGAATGCGGCCCGCATCGTCGACGGCCACGTAGCTCAGCAGGTGCGCCTCGCCGGTCTCGCTGTCGACCTCGACGACGGCCATATGGGCTCCGAAAGAGAAAGTGGGACCGGAAGCGAAGTCACGGCGAGCGGCCAGGCCCGTGATTAGCTGACCGGTCAGCGGGTCGGGAGGCTCTGGCTCAAGCAGGGTGGGCTGCTCCTCGGCCAGGCGCGCCAGCTCTCCCAGGGTCACGGCGCGCGTGGGCGCCCCCTGGACCATCACCCGCTCATTCTGGAGGACCAGATCGGCGGGGGCCGCCTCCAGGGCCTGCGCGGCCAGACGCAGGACCTTTTCACGCACAGCCTGCGCGGCCAGCAGCACGACGGAGCCGCCCATCTGTGTCACGCGGCTGGCAAAGGTGCCGATGCTGAAGGCCGGCAATCGGCTATCGTTGAGGCGTACCTCGACGTGCTCGGGCGCAACCTGCAGGACCTCGGCGGCGATCTGTGTAAAGGCGGTCACGTGGCCCTGGCCGGTTGAGGAGACGCCGCTTTCCACCACAACGGTGCCGTCGGATCGGATGCGCACCGTGGCTGCCTCGCGCGGCTGCGCTCCCTCATCGCCAGAGATTTCGGTGAAGGTCGCCAGCCCAATGCCGAGCAAGCGCGGGTCGCCGGAGGCGCGGCGCTCGCGCTGGCGGGCCCGCCAGCCCTCGTAGTCCGCCAGCTCCAGCAGGCGGTCGAAGGCAGCCTGGTAATTGCCGCTATCGTAGCGCTGGCCAGTGACGGTCTCGTAAGGGAAGGACCCGGATGGGATCATGTTGCGCCGTCGCACCTCGACGGGGTCGAGGCCCAGCTCAGCAGCGATGCGGTCGATGACGCGCTCGATGATATAGGTTGCCTCGGGGCGACCCGCGCCGCGGTAGGCCATCGTGGGGACCTTGTTAGTGAAGACGCCGATCACCGTGCTCTCGACAGCCTCTAGCTGATAGGCACCGCAGACCAGGCGCGGCGTGCGGATCGGCACAAGGGCCGTGATCCCCAGCAGGAAGGCGCCAAGGTCAGCGATGTTGCGCAGACGCAGGGCCAGCAGCCGCCCATCGTCCTGATAGGCCGCCTCCACATAGTTGATCTGGCCTCGCCCGTGGGTCTGAGCTTGCAGATTCTCGCGCCGCGTTTCAATCCATTTCACCGGGCGGCCCAGTCGGTGAGCGAGGACGGCGCAGACCAGCTCTTCTCCGCCGAGGCGTGTTTTCGCTCCGAAGCCGCCGCCGCTCATGGCGTTGTGCACATGAACCTGACGGTGATCCAGGCCCAGGGCTTCCGCCAGAACCTGGTGAGCCTGATAAACCGCCTGCGAAGAGAGCCAGGCGCTCAGCTGGCCTGTCTCTGGATCGTAGTCGAAGAGGCAGGCGCGGTTCTCTAGTGAGGAAGGGGCCAGACGCTGGTTCTCCAGGCGCAGCTGGGTGACATGGCTGGCGCGGGCAAAGACCTCCTCAACGTTGCCGGCCTTCAGCGGCATTTCGAAGGCCACATTGCTGCCAAACTCAGGGTACAATACGGGTGCATCGGGAGCCAGAGCGGCTTCGGGATCGCTGACCGCCGGTAGCGGCTCGTAGTCGACCTCGACCAGGTCAAGGGCATCGGTGGCGACAGCCAGGCTCTCGGCGACGATGACCGCCACCGGCTCACCAACGTAGCGTACCCTGTCCCTGGCCAGTGGGTGCTTCTCCGGGCGCTTGACGCCAGGTACAGGTACAGCAAAGATCGGCGGCAGCTCTGTCAGATCAGCGGCGCTGAAAGCCGCTACCACGCCCGGCAGACCACGCACTTCGTCGAGCTGGAGGCCCTCGATGGTTGCATGGGCGTAAGGACTGCGAACAAAAACGGCGTGCAGGATGGGAGGGCGTCCATTCAGCCTGATGTCATCTACAAAGCGCGCCCGCCCGGTAATCAGGTCGTAGTCCTCTACGCGGCGTCGGATTTCTGCCGGCTGTTTCATGGTCGTGCTCATGCAAATAGTCCTTCTGCGTGATGATTCTCTGGCCAGAGGTGGAATCCATCCAGGGGCTGTAGTCTATTATAAGATATCAGCTCGCTTCCTTCTTCGCTGCGACCCGCCTGGGCGGGACCCTCTGCTCCCTGCCGCCGCGCCGCCTGGTGGTAGCGGGGTACTGCATCTTGAAACGTATGATATGATCGAACTGATCCACGGGAAGAACAGGAATCCTGACACATCTTTCGGCCACTGCAACGTGTCAGCATAGGGGCTACTCCTGTGGAGGTGCCACCGCAGGAGCCGCGAGAGAAGGAGCAGCCTTTTGTCCATCCTCCCGCTTCTCTGTGGCGTGAGGCCGAGTCGAGACCTGCTCACTGTTTGTAAAAGCAGCATTCAGAAAAGGGAATAGAACAGCAAAAGGAGCGTAGGAAGCGTGAAAGGTGCCGGATCGAGAGATACGCTGGTCGAGCCGACAGTACTGGCCATTGATGTGGGAACCTCTTCTGTACGAGCCATGCTTGTTGATGCGCGAGGTGAAGCGGTACCGGGAACCCTGACCCAGTATCGTTACCAGCTCAACACTTCAGCCGAAGGGGAAGCCACGATCGACGGTGACAGGCTTGTTGAGCTGGTGGCCAGGACCATCGATGGGGTACTCGAAGCGGCGGGAGTGATTGCACAGACCATTGCTGCGGTGGCGACCGACACCTTCTGGCACAGTCTGATTGCCATTGATGCCCAGGGGCGGCCGTTGCTACCGCTCATTACCTGGGAGGACACGCGCGCGCATGCGGCGGCGGCTGAGCTACGTGCGCTACTTGACGAGCGAGCTATTCATCGTCGCACAGGGGCCCCGCTGCAAAACAGCTACTGGCCGGCCCGGCTACGCTGGCTGGCGCAGCTGCGCCCTGCGCTCCTGCAAGAAAGCGTCCAATGGCTTTCCTTTGGCGAGTTTCTACATCGGCGCTTACTGGGGCGCTCGGTTTGCAGTCTCTCGATGGCCTCGGGAACGGGCCTGCTGAATCTGCGGAGCCTCAGCTGGGATGAGGATCTGCTGCAGGCCCTCGGGGTGCGTCGGGAACAGTTTCCGGTGCTTGCTGATCTGCGCAATGCCTTGCAGGGGCTGCGTCCTGCCTATGCTCAGCGCTGGCCGCTGCTCAAAGATGTGCTCTGGTTCCCTGCCGTTGGAGATGGAGCGGCGGCGAATGTTGGTTCGGGCTGTGTCGTGAGTGCGCGCTATGCTCTGACCATTGGTACCTCCAGCGCGCTGCGGGTGACGGTGCCGGCGGACGGCCTTGAGCCGCCGCCTGGCCTCTGGCTCTATTTACTTGATGCGCGCCGGGCCTTGCTGGGAGGGGCGCTGAGCGAGGGTGGTAACCTGTTGTCCTGGTTGACGGAGCTGCTACGTCTGCCGCCGCTGGACGAAGTAGAGCCGCTGGTCTCGGCGGTGCCGCCTGATAGTCACGGCCTCACCATCTTGCCCTTTGTGGCGGGCGAGCGCAGCCCTGGCTGGCATGCTGAGGCGCGCATGACCATAGGCGGTCTGCATCTGAAGCTGCGTCCTGTAGATCTGCTGCGAGCGGCGATGGAGGCCCTGGCCTATCGCCTGGCGGTTGTCTACGAGCGCCTCAATACCCAGCCGCAGCTACGTGAGGGAGGAACGCAAATCATTGGCAGTGGGGGGGCGCTCCTGCGCTCTCCGACGCTGCAACAGATCATTGCTGATGTGCTGGGCGAACCGCTCTATCCTTTACGTGTGCGCGAGGCCGCCGTGCGCGGTGTGGCCCTGTTGGCCCTCGAATCCCTGGGGCTTGTCCCCGACGTAGCTCAGATCGCGCCACCCCTGGCCTCCCCCGTGCTTCCCGATCGTGCGCGCGGCGAGCGCTATCGTCAGGCCATCGCACGCCAGCAGCAGCTCTATGATCTCCTCCTGGCCGGCGGTGGCCCAGCCTGACCCTGGCACAGCCCTGACTTGCTTCGAGGAAAGGAGGGTCCTGCCATGTCTGGAGAGACGCTGCGGGTTCAGCTCAAGCGTGTCTACGAGGAGCCGCTGGAGAGCGATGGAACGCGGGTGCTTGTCGAGCGACTCTGGCCGCGTGGCCTCTCTCGGGAGCGGGCGCGGATCGATCTCTGGCTCAAAGATGTGGCTCCCAGTGATGAACTGCGCCGCTGGTTTGCCCATGATCCCCAGAAGTTCCCCGAGTTTCGTCGGCGCTATGAGCAGGAACTGCGCGACCAGGAGACGGCTCGTGCCGCGCTGGCCCGTCTTCTGGAACTGGCCCGGCAAGGGCCGCTGACCCTTGTCTACTCGGCGCGAGATCGTGAGCATAACAATGCGGTCGTGCTGCGCGATCTCTTAGGGCGTGGCGGATTCGCCTCGCCGAGCTCAGCTCAGCGCGGCTGAAGACAAGTCCTGGCCAGCTGAGCGGCTGGCTGCCGATGCCTGATCCTGAACCGAGGCGCGCAGCCGGAGCAGCGTAGTATGGCGGTGCTCGAGCTCGCCAAGGGACGAGAGGGTGATTGCTGGCTCTTTGATCTGGGCCTTTGTGCTCCTCTGCTGTCTTGCCACCAGGGTAAGGCTTTTCTTTTGTTTTGGCCGCTGCTCCAAAGGGCCTGCTCCTTCGGTGTGAAGATTGGCGTGGTGGGGTGGTGACGACGTCCTTCTTAGAGAGAGATAGTACTGTTATCCCTCTGACCGGTCAGATGTTGGATTCTGGAATTTCTCTCGGTAGACTCACGAGTGGCGCCAGAGAGAATGTGGTTGATGCACTGGTGAAGCAACAGCACGAAAGGGAGAAAATTATGAAAATCCAGCAATTCAAGTACCTCCACTGCTCAGAGGATCATGAGGAAGGCATTATTCTAGTTGATCCAGAGACCGAGTCGATTCCGGTCACCGATGAGCGTGGGAATGTACTCTATTATTGCATGGGAGGACAGCACGTATTTTCTTCCGATATGAATGGGCTGATCATGCAGAGCCTCCTGGATGACGAGTAAAGCCCAGGTTTTCAGGTCTACAGCAGCAGGGCAAGGGCCAAGAAGACTCATCTCTCACCCATTACAGACGCCACACCACACCCACTTCTGGCCACACAGCCGATGCGCAGGGCTGAGCGTCCGGCCCTGCGCGTCTCTTTTCTGTCTGCGTCCGCTGGCGGTGCCTCCATTGCCGGGTCTGTCTGACTGCACCTATTCGACCCTTAACAGCCAGCGCAGGCGCTCGCGGTTGCGGCGGAGGCGGTCGACCAGATTATGATTCAGGCGGTAGATCTCCTTGATATCGCTGAACTCATCGGCGCAGCGCAGGACGATCTCGCGAGGCTTCAGGCCGCAATAGTAGAGTAAGTAAGCAAGGCGCCGCTCGCGTGCGTGTGGCAGTAGACTCTCGATCGATTCCCAGGTATAGTCGTCTTCCTGATCGCCAGGTTCCTCGGCTTCCTTGTGCAGGGACGGGGTCTCGAAGGGGGTCAGGGAAATCTCCTGCCGGCGTTGATAGCTGCGCAGCACGTCGATGATGACGCCGTGGAGTGTGGCGTGCAAGTAGCTCAGCACGGCCTTCAGACTTGGGAACTCGGGGGGATGTTCCTGTACTGCCTGCCAGAAGCGACTGAAGGTCAAGGCGATATAGTTTTCTTCGGAATCGTGCTGGAGTGCCTGGCTCATGCCGGGGTGGGTACGCAGCCAGAGGCGAATGGTCTCGCTCAGACATTGCTGTAGCAGGGTCCAGGCCTGATCGGTTTGTTGCTCAACTGCGCGGCGAAATAGCTCCAGGCAGTAGCCTCCATCGACTGGCTCGTGCCGGCGCGAGCGCTGCAATTCGAGAATGCAGTAGTTGGCCAGCACTGTAAGATTGAGTTCGCTTAGCGTTTCTTCCATGTTTGTTGTCCCCGCTGTTCTCGCTCAGCAGCCCTACGGTACGATGTGCTTCCCGGGCCAGCAGTTTCTTCCTGGCTGGTTCGGTAAAGTTGGAGGACATACCGTTAATAAACATCTACATATAGAGATCTTCGAAGATGACAATTTCCAGGAGACAATAGCTCATCCTTTACAAGCAAGCATAATAGTACTCACCCCAGGTTTTGAGGAAAGATAGAACGAGGCGGCGCCCCCGGTCCTGCTCTGGTATTCGGCAAGGTAGCGACAGAGCTTTCTTCGAGAATAACCGAATGTGCAAGAGCTTGTCAAGCGAGGGCTGTCTGCAGGAAATAACGCTTTTCTTGCCTGGAGCTATTTGGGGACTACCGGGCCTTGGTAGGATATTGTACTTTAGCAGTATTTTGTGAGAAAATCGTATTATGGTTGGAAGTGTCTGGCGCTCTTGGAACTGAGTCGGGGAGCGTCAATCTGGTTTGGTGATTCTGAGGAAGGAAAGAAGGGTGGAAAAGAGCGATGCGATGGTGGAACCTGTGCCTGGTGCTTTTCTGCTGGGTAGCGAGTCTTGTGCTCTTGAGTGGTTGTGGTAGTGCGGCGCTGCCTGCCTTGCGTGGATCTGGGGGGGGAGTGTCGCCGACGGCGGGTGTGGGCATGAGGCCGAAGATTGTGACCTCTGCTCCTGGGGGGGGAGAGGAGTCGACGCCGACTGCGGCCCCGATTGCGGCTCCTGGGGCCTCGCCAACGGCGACAGTGGCGCCGACCAGGCCGGTGCAGACCTCGATTGTCAGTGTGGCTCTCAGCTTCTACGCTGCTGTCCAGGCCCAAGACTATGCTCGGGCCTATGGTTATCTGGCGAACGATGTGACCATTAATCCCACCGGTGATCGCCCTCAGCCCCTGACCAGGGATCTCTTTGTTCAGACGGCGCGCTCGCTTGACGAGACGATGGGCAAGGTCACGGCTTTTTCGGCTGAGGTCGATGCCGGCAGCCCTGCGCTCATTATCATGACGATTTCCCGCAGCAATCTGGCGGCCTATCATTCGCATTTGGTGTTCAAGGATTTGGGTGGGAGTTGGAAGATTGCCTCGCTTGATAGAATCTAAGCCGGGGTGGCGTCGCTGCTGGTATTCATTGCTAGGACTCAGGCGCTGCTGGCCTCGGGGGAGCAGGTAGGGATGGAAGCAGAGCAAAGCAAGGGCCGGCTGGCTGGCTGAGTGGGGCGCTCGCTGCCCAGATTCTCTCTAGTAAAGGAGCTAGCTGACCTTGTTTCGACCGGTTTTGGCAACGCTCGGCTATATTCTGTCGCCGGATCGTCAGCAGGTGCTGATGATTCAGCGCAACAAGCGTCCTGACGACCTGCATTTTGGTAAGTACAATGGCCTGGGTGGGCGGCTGGAGCCGCATGAGGACATTGTGAGCGGCATGCGGCGTGAGATCCGCGAGGAGTCTGGGCTGGAAGCGGAGGAGCTGGTCCTGCGGGGAACGATCTCCTGGCCGGGGTTTGGGAAGAACGGCGAGGATTGGTTTGGCTTTATTTTCCGCATTGAGCGCTGGTCTGGGCAGCCGCATGCTGGCAACCATGAGGGGACGCTGGTCTGGGTGCCGCTGGCCGAGCTGGAGAAGGTGCCGCTCTGGCCTGGCGACCGCTACTTCCTGTCGATGGTTTTTGATGATGATCCGCGTCCGTTTCATGGCTGCATGCCTTATGCCAGCGGTCAGCCGCAGAGCTGGTCGTATGTGCGGGTCTAGTCTCTCGTCTGGCCTTGTGCTGTTCTGCTGTGTGGGTCAGGCTGGTGCTCTCGGCGGGCTGGTGTAGCTGGAGGAGAGCCGGAAAGAGCCAACAGAAGGCTGCTCACCTTCCCCATCGGTTCGGCGGGGGGCCGAACGCGAGGTGAGCAGCCTTCTGCCTCGGGTCGTCGGGGGAGAAGGGAGAAGTATCTGCTGGGCACCTGGAGGAACTTCGTTCCTCTTCTGGCTGGTGCCTTATCGCTCTTCTCTCCCCAGGGTGGCCAGCGGAGCTGGCGCTGCTGTTAGCTGGGTAGTGAACGAGTGGGGCCGCTCAGGCAACGGTACTAGAGACCGGTGCTGGGGCCGCTTTGAGAATATAGCCAGTCTCCAAGATCGAGACGATGTTGATACCAAAGATGCGCAGCTTGATACGCACGCGCGAGAGTACGTTGCGGATAGGGCGCGTGGCCTGCTCCCAGGTGCCGTCTTCAAGGGCCTTGAGCAGGTTGGCACGACAGCGCTCGATGGTACGCTCGGTAACCTCGCCGTGATAGAAGTGGGCGAAGAGCACCTCGTATGGGCAGTAGTAGGGGTAGGAGTCCAGCAGCGGGCGGAGGACGTTCATTTCGTTATTGGTAAATTGCTGCTGGAGTACCAGGGCTGGTTGTTTGTCAAGATAAGTGAGGCAGGAGAGGGTGCCGAAGGCCGTATTGAGGGCGAGGACATACCCTTCTGGGAGCACGCCATGCAGCGTATAGTGCTTGATGTGCTCGCGATCGTGAATCAGTTTGCGTGCGACGCGGGCCTCTTCTCGGCAGGCGATCATTTGCATGGCGATTCTCCTTGTGCGTTGCTGCATATGACTGACAGTGCTCCCTGACCGGTGGACGCGCGGGCCGGGCCGTTGCATGGTTGGTGTGGCGGCGGCGGCGATCCCTCGCGTTGGTGGCTGGCCGAACACTGGGCCACGGCGTGTGGCCATGCTTACGGGTACGATCCGCTTCTGCTCCTGGTGACTGGCGAGCCGCCAGGTTGCTGGGCTGCGCCAGAATGCAAGCAAATAAGCAAGCGGACAAGTAAGTAAGCACGAGAAAAGAAGAGCACGCAGGGGGCGAGGTCAATGGTAGGGTCCCTGGGGTGAGACGCGCCGTGGTCCTGCGGCGGGTGGCATTGGCCTCACCTGGCGGCGGGGGCCCCGTCCCTGAAAGGGCCTCCACCGTTTCCCTACGTGTTCTTTACTTTATTATGCCGAGTGACCATGTACATCAGAAAGTACTTATGTTATCATTTCCCTAGACATCTTTATCATTTCGAGGGGTTCTCTTCTTTTGGGCGTCGGGGGAGGCCTATCCATGAGCAGCAACCGATCGGTGGAGGAGCCACCGCGGCCCCGCGTGCGTCTCGTGGAGGCTCGCATGAGCCGTGGCTGGTCGCAGCAGGAGGTGGCTGAGCGACTGGGGACGACGCATGTCAATGTGAGCCGCTGGGAGCGCGGGGTGACGAAGCCCAATCCGTATTTTCGACGCAAGTTGTGTCGGCTGTTTGGGTTGACAGAGGAGGAGCTGGACCTGGCGCCCGCTGTGAGCGAGGCGTCGGGGCGGGAGGCGCAGGCAGGAGTGGGGGGTGGAGCGGAGGGGATGGCTGGCGGTGGTGGGCCGGAGCAGGGCGAGCAGGAGCTGCTGCGAGGTGGCCGTGACTCTGGTCCGCTGGGGGAGGTGACGGGCGGGCGTCCGGCTGAGACGATTATTGATCCGATGATTCCTTTGCCGCCGCCGGTGCGCCTGGTGGGACGCGATGCTGAGTTGCAGCGTATTAAGGGGCGTCTTTTTGCCGGTGAGGCGGTGGCTCTGAGCGCTTTGAATGGGTTGCCTGGGGTGGGCAAGACTTCGTTGGCGGTGGCCCTGGCGCATGATCCCGAGGTGCGGGCCTATTTCAAGGATGGCATTCTCTGGGCGGCGCTGGGGCCACGTCCTCATATGACGGGTCTCTTGAGCCGTTGGGGGGCTTTGTTGGGCTTGCCGGCGACGGAGGTGGCCGGGCTGACGAGTCTGGAGGCCTGGGCCAGGGCTTTGCGTACGGCGATCGGGCCGCGGCGGATGCTGCTGGTCATTGATGACGCCTGGCGGATTGAGGAGGCGCTGGCGTTGAAGGTGGGCGGCGCCCAGTGCGCTCATTTGTTGACGACGCGCTTTGCACATGTGGCGACGGAGTTTGCGGTGGAGGGGGCGGCGGCGATCACGGAGTTGGGCGAGGAGGATAGTGTGCAGCTCTTGCGCTTGCTGGCGCCGACGGCGGTGGAGCAGGAGCCGGAGCGCGTGCGGGTTTTGGTGCGGGCGGTTGGCGGGTTGCCGTTGGCCTTGACGTTAATTGGGAATTATTTGCGTAAGGAGAGCTATGCAGGTCAGGTGCGCCGTATTCGGGCGGCGCTGCAGCGGCTGAGCGATGCGCGGGTGAGGCTGGGTTTGACGGAGTCGCGGGGCCCGGTGGAGGTGCATTCGAGCCTGCCAGGCGAGCCGGTGCTGTCGCTGCAGTCGGTGATTGCAGTCTCGGATGAGCAGCTGAGCCAGGCGGCGCGGTCGGCGTTGTATGCGCTCTCGGTTTTTCCGCCGAAGCCGGCGAGCTTTTCGGAGGAGGCGGCCCTGGCGGTGGCGGCCTGTTCGACGGATGAGTTGGATGCGCTGGTGGATGCGGGTTTGCTGGAGAGCAATGGCGGCGATCGCTATTTGTTGCATCAGGTGATTGCGGATTATGCGCGGACGCGCCTGGAGGCCCAGGGTGAGGAGGCGGTGCAGGCCCCTTTTGCCCGCCTGATGGAGTATGCAATCGATTATGCTGAGGAGCATCGGACGGATTACGAGCTGCTGGAGCGGGAGAGTGCGGTGATTGTGGCCGGTCTGGAGGCGGCCTATATGCTGGGACGACAGGCGGAGCTGGTGCGCGGGGCGGTGACGTTTGCGCCGTTCTTGCTGGTGCGGGCCTCGTATGGGGTGGCCGAGCTGTGGCTGCAGCGTGCTCAGGCGGCGGCCCAGGCCCTGGGCGATCAGCACGGGATGACAGGGGTGCTGCTCTACCGCGGGCAGATCGCACTGCGCCAGGGGGATTATGCCGCTGCCGAGGGCTATTCTCAGGAGGGGCTGCAGCTGGCCCGCGCCCTGGGCGATCCCGAGCGTATCTGTGCCCTGCTGACGGATTTGGGAACGGTCTTTTCAAGGCGTGGAATTTATGTGCAGGCTGGAGTCTATCTGCAAGAAGGGCTGCAGATAGCGCGGCAGATCGGTCATAAGGAGCAGATTTGCGAGCTACTGGGCAAGCTTGGGGAGATTGCTGCTCGCCTTGGAGACTATGGCCAAGCCGATGCCTATCTCCAGGAGGGGCTGGCTCTGGCCAGGGAAATTGGAGATCGTGAGCGTATCTGCTTGATGCTGGCTAGCTTGGGTGCTTCTGCCGGAGAGCAGGGGAAGCATCTTCTGGCCAAGGAGTACGCTCAGGAAGCCTTGTCATTGGCCAGGCTCATGAGCCACTTCGAATGGATGAGCCTATTGCTTATCAATTTAGGGGAAGCTGAAACTGAGTTAGGAAACTATGAATTGGCTGATGCGTATTTCGATGAAGCATTGATGCTTGCAAGAAATATAGATCACAAGGAATTAATGTGCGCTATATTTATTAATGAGGCTATAATTAATAGGAGAAGATTTCAGCTTCAAAAGGCTGAAATGCTTCTGAAAGAGGGTTTGATACTAGCACAAGAACTAGGAGTTCCTTATTTTATTTGTCATGTCTTAAATGAATATGGCAATATATATATACAAAGAAATCAGATTGAAGATGCTAGAAAAACTTTTCAGGATATGATGAATACCATACCAGGAGGGGCACAAGATTTGGTAGCCCTTGCTCAGTATGGACTGGCTAGAATAGCGGCATTAGAGGGAAAGAAAGATGAGGCTAAGGAAATGGCTCGAAAAAGTTCAGTAATCTTGCGATCTATAGGACATCGATCTATAGCGGAAATAGAAGATTGGCTTGTGCATCTGGAAGATAATGGCGAAGGGGCTATCGAGACAGGTGAACAATAAGCAGCTTCTGTCACCGGTTTCTCAAGCCCCTTACAGATCTTTCAAGCTTGCTTTAGAGAGGCCACCAGTAAATATTCGGGCTAGCCGCGTGGGTGGCCAGTGGAGTAATCGTCAGAGCCAGAGCGACGACGGCCAGCAGGACGACCAGTGGAACGATCCAGCGCAGATTCTTCTTCAGCATTGTGAAACCTCCCCAATCGAAATCATCAAATAAGTGAGCCTCGGCAAAGTGAACTGCGAACCCTCGCCGAAAGGCGAGGTGAGGAGTATGGCAAACAGGCGTACCTAGTGAGTAAGCGAGCTATGACTGGCCTGCCTGATCCAGGCACTGGCCCGGGTCGGCGGCGGTGGCGCGCGCAGATAGCCCTCCTCGCAGCGGTGGATAGCGTCCAGCCCGGCCTGGTTCGTCCCACGTCCCAGGCTCTCGGCCCCTTTGGCGAACGGAGCTGGATGGGCAGATCAATTGAGCTAAGCTGAGCCGGGGCGGGCAGAAGAGGAGGTAGCTGCCATTGACGGCGACCATCCAAACTGCCCTGTCATGCTGTCGAGACGCATCCTACTGCTTTCCGTAACCTTCGGGCCATTCTGTGGTAATGATGCACTGGCGCTGGCTTACAACTGACTGGTTCAGGCGACTCGACCGACTGATTAACCAACCAACGAACTAACTTACGGCAAGCCCCTGGTTACGTGATGGCCTGACAGACGTGGCTGCAGTCGCGAATGAGAACCGACTGACCTGCTCACCCCGTTTGTTCAGCTGGCTGACCAGGCCCTTTACGGTGAACCTGATCTGAGCTGCCCTTTGGCTGCTCCTGGGCCGCTGGGATGGGGTCCTGTGCCGCCACGGCGCGAGTTGCTGACGACCGACCGCCCCTGCGAGGGGAGCTAGCCGCCGCGCCACCGACGACCGACCTGCAAACTGAGCCACAGCGATGCAATCGTCTAATCTTGTTCAAGGTACCCTGGTCCGAGCGAGCCGGCCATCCCGAGCGGGTGGGGCAGTGCTACAAGCGCTGCACCCTGGATAGCTGGCCCTGACCGACCAGCACGAGCGGTCCTTCTCCTCCCCACCGGTAGATCCGGGCCGCTCAGTCCTTCCTGACAACCTTGGCGTATCGTTTTCCCGATACGCACATCTCTCACACTCGGGAAGATTACCCGAAGATTCGCCAACCTTCAGGAACTCCCTCAAAGAATCCATCGAAAGTACTATCGTCTTCACGAAGAGTCTTGAAGAAGACAGCCTGGTATCACTGCCCGCTCCTTTGGCCTGCCAGGCTGAACGAGAGAGGCGCGGGAGGAGTCGAGGAGGTGTGACCTCAAAGGAGGTTGCTTGCACCCCGGCAAAAAGCCGGCGGTCTGGCCCAATCAGCTATGAATGAGGCGACAGTCTCGCCGTGAACCGGCTCATTGCCGGCTCCCTCTGGGAGCTGCTAGTAGATGCAAAGAGAGAGCGGGCCAGGGTGCTGACTCTCACAGGGACAAAGCTGTGATCTGAGTAGCATTCCAGAGGTGAAGCAATGCGCGTCATCGCCGGGGCATAGTCAGACGAAGCCGCTGGCTAGCGATTGTTCTCTGTCTTATACCGACTGCCTGCACTGTACTCATCAGCGCCGAAGGCGGAGGAGGCGCTAGACCGGGCCAGGCGGCAGTAACCCCTCCCTCGTGGACACACTCGTCGGTTCCCACCCACGACTGCGACTGCACCGCGGCGAAGCGTACCCGTGCCAGTGATCCAGACCTCCTGTCCCAGTGTCTTGCCCAGCAATCCCCCTGGCACATGGGCTGCGATCATGCGCCTGTTGCCTCTGGGAGCCACCAGAGCCTTGTCTACATCTATGACGAGGGTCAGTCGCAGACCCCGGCTTTCCACGATCATCTTGTGCGTGACGATGTCGCCACTGATCAGCGAGTGACCATTACCACTAACAGTATCAAGACACTTTTCAACTTGCCACGCTGAGTACGGATGGTCGTAGCCAGCCACGTATTCTGGTTCTTCGGCTCCTCTCGCGCATAGGGATGACTGGAGAGGACGGGAAAGCTTCTTTGCAGGAAGCTCCCCCGTCCTCTGTTCCCTTCTCCTGCATCGTGCGGTCTCACCTTGTAAGCTTGCCGGAGAGGTCCCGGGCACGGGCAGCGGTGAGCGACCCGCCAGCCCTGTTCGCTCGTGGCCTGACTTCATAATTTTTGCCCATAGGCTGCCACAAAGCAGTAGCAAGTATTTAGAGCATCCCATTCTTTACCAGCCTGCTCTATAATGTTATGGATCTCTTGCTCCTGCATTTTGAAATAGGCAGCGATGGGAGGCGTCATAGCCTTCCAGCCCTCGCGGATGTCCAGAGAGAAGAGGGAGCCGAGGCGACCCGCCCATGCGCTGATTGGGGCATCGATCATGTGGCGCTCGACGTTCAGGACAGCGCGCAGCACATAATGCTGGAAGTCGAGGCGGTTGACCTCGCCCAGGTCCTTGGGAAGCAGGTAGGGCTGTTGGCCCAGATAGCGACGCGAGCTTGTCCGAGATGGGAGTACACTCTCCTCGAGGCCTGTTCGGCGGATAGATGCCGGACACGAGCGGCGTCGAAAGAACCACCAGCGCATAAGGGCTACTCACTCCTTTCTGGTGAAATAGGGCAAGCGCTCGCTCAGTCAGGCTCTGGCATGAGAGCTGCTGAAGCAAGAGGTAGAGCCAGTTGCGAGCCTCCCTCAGCTGCTATAAGGCTTCTGGCCGTAGGCGGCGACGACGTGGTAGCGCGTCTGCAGGGTGTTCCACTCCTGTCCGGCCTGTTCGATGAGGGCCAGGACCTCCTGCTCCGACATCTGGAAGCGGGCGGCAATGAGGGAGCTGATCGCTTTACCGGCCTCGCGCAAATCCAGGGAGAGCAGGGAGCCAACGCGCCCGCCCCAATCGCCCAGTGGAATATCGATGTCCTGGCGATTGACCTGTATCAGCCCGGCCTGATGCAGGAAAGAGTCCAGGGAGCGGAGGACCCCACCCTCGTTGTCGAGGCCACGGAGGGCACCTAGCTGGCCCATGAGATAGAGAAATTGCTGGGTAGCTGGTCCGGCTGGATTGAAATGACTGACATGGGTGCCCGCCTCGACCAACTCGACCCAGCCGCCGGGGACGGTGACGCGCACGAGTTCTCGCACAACATTCGGCCAGGCCGCGAGAGGAATAGCCAGCACGAGCAGGCGTTGATGGACAAAATCGAAGGTCTCGTTCTCAAAGGGGAGGCCCTTCAGGGCATCGCCCTGGACGAAGCGGTAGTTAGCTGGTGGAGTAGTAGCTTTAGCTTTGGCAGGCTCCAGATCGAGGCCGATGACCTCGGCCTGGGGGAATTGCTGAGCGAGTTCAATGGCCCACTGGCCGGTGCCACAGCCAACGTCGAGGATGCTGCGCGGCTGGACGATGGGCGCTAAATAGTTACCACGCAGTGCGGAACGCAGGACATAATGCTGAAAGTCCAGGCGGTTGACCTCGCCCAGGTCTTTGGGGAGCAGATAGGGCTGCTCGTCCAGATAGCGGCGCGAGGCTGGTGAACCTGGCTGGGGTGGCTCGCTGACTGCTGGACGAGGCGCAGGCCGAACAGAGTCAGCAGGTGTGATAGATGCGTTTGTCTCGCGGCGCTGGCGAAAGAACCACCAGGGCATGAGAGATTCCTCCTTGCGGGCAAGTTAATGCTCATACGAGCTAAATAGTACAGCATTGGGCAATGGCTTGTTCATCGCGTGAATGGCCCTGGGCCCTAGGTCACAGCGAAGTCACGGCGTGTCCAGCAGGGCTTTCAGACCTGACGGGCATGGTCAATGATGGCTAGCACTTCCTGCTCAGACCTCTCGAAACGAGCCACACGGAAGCTCTGATTACCTCTCGGGCTTCACTACTCCAGGCGAAAGCTGTCAAGAAACTGAGGCATTCCCGACTTGCTTCAGGAGAGTAGAACAAGCTCCCCTGTGAAGCCGGCTGTGTTGCCTCTGGGGGCGAGCCAGGGGATGAGAGAGTGTGTGTGCTCCCCTCCCACTGGCTGGCTGTACCTGCACAAGCAGGGAGCTGGGTCTTGCATCACCAGGGCAGGCGCTCAGGTCCTGCGACCTGAGCGTATGTGATTCTGTCGAGGAGGCGCCGATCAGTCCCCACTGCCCTCTGATGAGCATGGGTCTAGGTGGTCGGTGGTTTTCTTCCATAAGCAACGGCAAGCCGGTAGCGCGTATCAAAATTCATTAATTCTCTTGTTGCTTCTTCAATCAAATCAGGATCTTCCTGCTCTGGGATCTGGAGGCAGGCGACTATGGCGCTGCTGAGTCCCTTTGAACTCTCCCGGAAATCGAGGGTCAGCAAGGAACCGAGGCGTTCACCCCGCTGGCTCAGAGGCACCTCGAAGCATTGGTATTCTACCCTGGCCAGTCTGGCATCGCGCAGATAGCGGTCGAGGGAACGCATGATGACTCCCTCGGTATCAAGGCCGCGCTGGGCTGCCAGTTGCCCGGCCAGGAAGAGCAGGCGCTGATGGACGAAGTCGAAGGAGTTGTTGTCGAAGGGGAGGCCCTGCAAAATATCTCCCCGAACGAAGCGGTAGTTGGGAGGAGGAGAGGTAGTAGCTTTGACCTGTTCGAGGTCGAGGTCGACGACCTCGGCGTGGGGGAACTGCTGTGGTGGGCGAGTTCGAAGGCCCACTGGCCGGTGCCGCAGCCGACATCGAGGATGCGGCGCGGCTGCTCGATGGGGGCCAGGTAGTTGCCGTGCAGGGCGGCACGCAAGATATAGTGTTGGAAGTCGAGGCGGTTGACCTCGCCCAGGTCCTTGGGGAGCAGATAGGGCTGCTCGTCAAGGTAGTGACGGGAGGCAGCAAAGGATGGCAGGGTTGTCTCATCGTGAGACGGGCTGACCACGGACGGTTTGGGAGCGGTGGCATTGGCGGAAGCGTTCGTTGCGCAGAGGCGGAAGAACCACCAGGGCATGAAACATGGCTCCTTCTAGTCTTGTCAAATCACTCTAGTTGGGTTAGTTAGTACGGTTTCTGACCATAAGCTACGATGTAGCTGTATTTTGTGTGATACCTGTTGAATTCTTGCAGCATTTCCTCGATAGCTGTAGCAACCTCCTGCTCTGTGATAGTGAACCGATGAGCAATTGGCGCGCTGAGTGCTTTCGCTCCTTCCCGGAAATTCAGTGCCATTAAAGAGCCGAGACGTCCACCCCATTCACCGACTGGGACTTCGATCTGACGACGCTCGATGTGGATGAGGCCAGTTGCTGAGAGATAGTGGTCCAGTGAGCTGGCTACCACTCCTTCGCTATCGATCCCTCGCAGAGCTGCTAACTGTCCTCCCAATGTGAAGAGTCGCTGAGTAACAGCACCCGAGGGAGTGAGGTCTTTTGGTGCAATACTGGCTTCGACGAGTTCGACCCAGCCGCCGGGAGCGGTGACCCGGGCCAGCTCCTGAACAGCTGTTGGCCAGGCTGCTTGAGGAATGGCCAGGAAGAGCAGGCGCTGATGAACGAAGTCGAAGGAGTTGTTGTCGAAGGGGAGGCCCTGCAAGATGTCCCCCTGGACGAAGCGGTAGTTGGGAGGGGGAGAGGTAGTAGCTTTGACCTGTTCGAGGTCGAGGCCGACGACCTCGGCCTGGGGGAACTGGTGGGCGAGTTCGAAGGCCCACTGACCGGTGCCGCAGCCGACGTCGAGGATGCGGCGCGGCTGCTGGAGGGGAGCTAAATAATTGCCGTGCAGGGCGGCACGCAAGATATAGTGTTGGAAGTCGAGGCGATTGACCTCGCCCAGGTCCTTGGGGAGCAGGTAGGGCTGTTCCTGCAGGTAGCGGCGGGAGCCTTGCAGGCGGGGGAGGGCGACCTCACCGGGCAGCCAGCCAGAAGAGGACTGGGCAGGGGTAGTATTGCGAGAGCGGCGGCGGAAGAACCACCAGGGCATATGCAAAACCTCCTTTCTCTGTTGTCGGTGAAAGCAGCTGACCAGGCTGAGTGCTGGGAGCAGGCAGCGTCAGCGGGTCAAGGCTTCTGACCGTAAGCCACTGTGAAAGAGCAGCTGGAATGTAGCTCATTCCATTCCTGGCAGGCCCTGTCAATGAGTTGGAGAATCTCCTGCTCAGGGATCTGGAAGCGAGCCGCCAGCGGGGTACTGATTGCTGTCCACATCGTGCGGAAGTCAAGAGCGAGTAGAGAGCCGATGCGGCCCCCCCATTCGCCTACAGGGATCTTGATGGGATGACATTGGATCTGCTTCAGACGAGCCTGGGCCAGATAGTGATCGAGGGAACGTGCGACGACGCCCTCGCTATCCAAGCCTCGCAGAGCAGCGAGCTGACCTATGAGAGATGCCACTTGCTGGTTGGCTGGCCCAGAGGGAGTAAGGTTGCTGATATGGATGCTTGTCTCGACGAGTTCGACCCAGCCGCCGGGAGCGGTGACCCGGGCCAGCTCCTGAACAGCCGCCGGCCAGGCTGCTTGAGGAATCGCCAGAACAAGGAGACGTTGATGAACGAAGTCGAAGGAGTTGTCATCGAAAGGGAGGCCTTGCAGGATGTCCCCCTGGACGAAGCGGTAGTTGGGAGGTGGGGAAGCCGAGGGTTTGACCTGTTCGAGGTCGAGGCCGACGACCTCGGCGTGAGGGAACTGGTGGGCGAGTTCGAAGGCCCACTGGCCGGTGCCACAGCCAACATCGAGGATGCGGCGTGGCTGCTCGATGGGGGCCAGGTAGTTGCCGTGCAGGGCGGCACGCAAGATATAGTGTTGGAAGTCGAGGCGGTTGACCTCACCCAGGTCCTTGGGGAGCAGGTAGGGCTGTTCCTGCAGGTAGCGGCGGGAGCCTTGCAGGTTGGGGAGGGCGACCTCACCGGGCAGCCAGCCAGAAGAGGACTGGGCAGAGGTACCAGCAGGGGGAGTATTGCGAGAGCGGCGGCGGAAGAACCACCAGGGCATATGCAAAACCTCCTTTCTCTGTTGTCGATGAAAGCAGCCGGCCAGGCTGAGTGCTGGAAGCAGGCAGCGTCAGTGTGACAAGGGCTTCTGGCCATAGGCGACGGCGAAGTGAAGTTGTGTGCGGAACTGGGTCCACTCCTGATAGGCTTGCTCAATGAGCTGTAAGATTTCCTGCTCAGAGCGACCGAAGCGGGCGGCGATAGGGGCACTGATGCCCTTCCAGCCTTCATACACATTTAGGGCCATCAGGGAGCCGATACGTCCGCCCCATTCGCCCAGAGGAACGGCAAAGGGGTAATAATGAGTGTTGACGAGGCCAGCCTCTTCCAGATAGCGGGCTAGGGAGCGCATCACAAGACCCTCTGCATCGAGGCCTCTGAGAGCACCGAGCTGGGCTGAGAGGGTGTAGATCTCTTGGGTGGCAGGGCCAGAGGGGAGCCAATCCTCCAAGGCGGTGCCAGTCTCGACGAGTTCGACCCAGCCGCCGGGGGCGGTGACGCGGGCGAGTTCCTGGACGGCGCCCGGCCAGGCGGGCTGCGGGATAGCAGCTATGAGCAGGCGCTGATGGACGAAGTCGAAGGAGTTGTTGTCGAAAGGGAGGCCCTGCAAAATATCTCCCTGGACGAAGCGGTAGTTGGGAGGTGGGGAAGCCGAGGGTTTGACCTGTTCGAGGTCGAGGCCGACGACCTCGGCGTGAGGGAACTGGTGGGCGAGTTCGAAGGCCCACTGGCCGGTGCCGCAGCCGACATCGAGGATGCGGCGCGGCTGCTCGATGGGGGCCAGGTAGTTGCCGTGTAGGGCGGCACGCAAGATATAGTGTTGGAAGTCGAGGCGGTTAACTTCGCCCAGATCCTTGGGGAGCAGGTAGGGCTGTTCCTGCAGGTAGCGGCGGGACCCCTGCAGGCGGGGGAGGGCGACCTCGCCCAGGCGCCAGCCAGAAGAGGGTGGGGCCGAGGTCGCTGCGGGAGCGATGTCGCGGGAGCGGCGACGGAAGAACCACCAGGGCATAATCACGATCCTCCTTGCTAGTCGATTGGGCAGTCGAGGGGCCGAAAGCCTGAGTGCAGGCGGTCTCAATGCGTCAAGAGTTTCTGACCATAGGCTATGGCAAAAGGCCATTTTGTTCGGAACTCATTCCACTCCTGGCTAGCCCGTTCGATCAGCTGCAATACATCCTGCTCAGAGCGCCCGAAGCGGGCCGCAATAGGGGCACTGATGGCCTTGCAGGCTTCGCGCAGATCCAGCGCCATCAGGGAGCCGATGCGTCCGCCCCATTCGCCCAGGGGAACGGAGAAAGGCTGATAGTGGATGTTGACAAGGCTCGCTTCCTCCAGGTAGCGGGCTAGGGAGTGCGGTACATCATCGGTATCTATTCCTCGTAGGGCAGCGAGTTGAGCGGCAAGTCGCCAGAATTCTTGAGTGGCTGGGCCGCAGGGGAGCCAGTCCTGTAGAGCGGTGCCAGTCTCGACGAGTTCGACCCAGCCGCCGGGGGCAGTGACACGGGCGAGTTCCTGGACGGCGCCCGGCCAGGCAGCCAGAGGGATGGCCAGGAAGAGCAGGCGCTGATGAACGAAGTCGAAGGAGTTGTTGTCGAAGGGGAGGCCCTGCAAGATGTCCCCCTGGACGAAGCGGTAGTTAGAGGGAGGAGTAGTGGCCTTGGCCTGTTCGAGGTCGAGGCCGACGACCTCGGCCTGGGGGAACTGCTGAGCGAGTTCGAAGGCCCACTGGCCGGTGCCACAGCCGACGTCGAGGATGCGGCGCGGCTGCTCGATGGGGGCCAGGTAATTGCTACGCAGCGCGGCGCGGAGGGCGTAGTGCTGGAAATCGAGGCGGTTGACCTCACCCAGGTCCTTGGGGAGCAGGTAGGGCTGTTCCTGCAGGTAGCGACGGGACCCCTGCAGGCGGGGCAAGGCAATTTCATCGGGTTGCCAGCCGCTGGAAGAGGAGCTTGAAGCTGCCACCCGAGAACTGCTGCGGGAGGGGCGACGAAAGGGCCACCAGGGCATAATCACGATCCTCCTTGTAACAAAGATTGTCCTTATCGTGGACAGGTCTGATAAGACTGAAGAAAGAAAGCGCTGGCCAGGTTCTTAAGGCTAGATGGGCTTCTGACCATAGGCGACGGCGAAGTGAAGTTGTGTGCGGAACTGGGTCCACTCCTGATAGGCTTGCTCAATGAGCTGTAAGATTTCCTGCTCAGAGCGACCGAAGCGGGCGGCGATAGGGGCATTGATGGCCTTCCAGGCTTCACGTGCATCTAGAGCCATCAGGGAACCGATGCGGCCGCCCCATTCGCCCAGAGGGACGTCAAGGGCCTGGTAGTGAATATTGACAAGGCCGGCTTCCTCCAGGTAGCGGGCTAACGAGCGCATAACGGTGCCATCGGTATCGATACCCCGCAAAGCAGCGAGCTGAGACCCGAGCTGATAGAATTCTTGGGTAGCGGGTCCAGAGGGCAGGTAGTCCTGCAGAGCGGTGCCGACTTCCAGGAGTTCGATCCAGCCGCCGGGTGTGGTGACCCGGGCCAGCTCCTGAACAGCCGCCGGCCAGGCTGTTTGTGGAATCGCCAGAACAAGGAGACGTTGATGAACGAAGTCGAAGGAGTTGTCATCGAAAGGGAGGCCTTGCAGGATGTCCCCCTGGACGAAGCGGTAGTTGGGAGGTGGGGAAGCCGAGGGTTTGACCTGTTCGAGGTCGAGGCCGACGACCTCGGCCTGGGGGAACTGCTGGGCGAGTTCGAAGGCCCACTGGCCGGTGCCACAGCCGACGTCGAGGATGCGGTGTGGCTGCTGGAGGGGAGCTAAATAATTGCCACGTAGAAGAGCGCGCAAGATATAGTGTTGGAAGTCGAGGCGGTTAACTTCGCCCAGGTCCTTGGGGAGCAGGTAAGGCTGTTCCTGCAGGTAGCGACGGGACCCCTGCAGGCGGGGCAGGGCGACCTCACCGGGCAGCCAGCCAGAGGGGGACTGGGCCGAGGTCGCTGTGGGAGCGGTGTCGCGGGAGCGGCGACGGAAGAACCACCAGGGCATATGCAAAGCCTCCTTTCTCTGTTGTTGCTGAGAGGTAGCCGAGAAGTTGAGTGCTGGGAGCAGGCAGTGTCAACAGGTCAAGGCTTCTGACCGTAGGCTACTGCAAAGTGTAGCTGTGTCTGGAACTCGTTCCATTCCTGGCTGGCCTGCTCGATCAGCTGCAGGATCTCCTGCTCGGATCTGCTGAAACGAGCAGAGGTGGGAGCACTAATTGCCTTCCATGCTTCATGCAGGTTCATGGCCATCAAGGAGCCGAGACGTCCGCCCCACTTGCCAAGAGGAACGTCGAACGGATGGTAGTGGACGTTAGCGAGGCCGGCCTTTTCCAGGTAGTGAGCCAGGGAGCGTAGTACAATACCTTCCGCATCTAGCCCGCGCAGAGCTGCCAGTGCTCCTCCAAGCCTGCAAAATTCCTGTGTAGCGGGGCCAGAAGGCGTGAGATCCTGCGGTGCCGGGCTCGATTCAACGAGTTCGACCCAGCCGCCGGGGGCAGTGACGCGGACCAGCTCCTGAACAGCTGTCGGCCAGGCTGCTTGAGGGATGGCCAGGAAGAGCAGGCGCTGATGGACGAAGTCGAAGGAGTTGTTGTCGAAAGGGAGGCCCTGCAGGATGTCCCCCTGGACGAAGCGATAGTTGGGGGGGGGAGAGGTAGTAGCTTTGACCTGTTCGAGGTCGAGGCCGACGACCTCGGCCTGGGGGAACTGCTGGGCGAGTTCGAAGGCCCACTGGCCGGTGCCACAGCCGACATCGAGGATGCGGCGCGGCTGCTGGAGGGGAGCTAAATAATTGCCGCGCAGGGCGGCACGCAAGATATAGTGTTGAAAGTCGAGGCGGTTGACCTCACCCAGGTCCTTGGGGAGCAGGTAGGGCTGTTCCTGCAGGTAGCGACGGGACCCCTGCAGGCGGGGCAGGGAGACCTCACCGGGCAGCCAGCCGCGGGAAGGTTGAGCGAGTTCAGCGGCCTGAGAGCTCGTGCGAGCGCGGCGGCGGAAGAACCACCAGGGCATGGAACAGACTCCTTTCTTCTTCAAAGCACTCCTGCAATCTGCTCTTAATCGCTGGCGTCAGAGTAACAGTGATAGCTCTCTATGGAACAAGCCGAGCAATTGAAGAGATTCCTCTGACCCTCTGCGTTCCTTTCGATCAAGGACAGCTCGTGTACCACTGCTGAAAAAAGAGAAGCCAGGCTCTGCTACTCGGGGGAGAATCATGCGTGATTCGCCTGGTCCCACCTATAGCTTGCTGCCTGGCCTGAGCCATATCTGAGAATTTGATAGTCTGGCACCAAAGAGAGTTGCCTCTCCACAGAAACGCCCACGCTCCCAATAAAGCCGGTGTGGCCATAAACATCGCTTGCTCTTGCCGAAAACGGACGGCCTTGACCGGTGCGGTTCCTTCGCTTAGAGTTTAGAAAAGATGAACGTCATCTGTCAATTTGAATATAATGAAAATGGTGGACACGGTCGATTTTAATGGATTCTTAATGCACTGTTGCCAGGGGAGGGAGTCGCGGAAAGGACGGCCTCAACTGAGAGGCGAGTAGTCGTGACAGTACAGTGGAAAACAATAACCGGGGGATAAGCAAGCGTCTGCTTTATAGCCAGTCTAACAGAGCCACTGGAGACCACTATGGCTGTTCGGTCACCGCAACACTAATGCGGCGAGCAATGCTTACAAGCGTTTGCTCCTGGGCCGCAGGAGGCAGAGTAGCAAGCGGCTTCTGAGGATCGTTAGCAGGTTCGAAGCTCTGCAGCCCGCTCTCTTCGAAGAGGCAGGAGCTGACAATGATAGGGATAATCAAGGTGCCAGCCAGACGGGCCCTCTCCAAGAGCTTCGGCAACTGATTGGTCATAATAAAGTCGGACGCCAAGAACCTAGCGCTGACCAGAACAATGGCCACGCCCGCGCGCGCAATCGCATCTTCTAATGTCTCCTTCCAGCGACTGCCAGCGCTGATCAGCGTATCGTCCCACAAGTTGAACGTCCCATTGCGCTCGATAGGAGTCAGGTGGGTGCGCAGACGCTCCAGCCACCGCTTATCTTTACGAGCATAGCAGATAAAGATTTGCTGTCTGCTTGGTACAGGGCGTTTGCCGACCTTACGAGCCAGCTGCTCCAAATTGCAGTGGCGTAGATAGAAAATAAGGGTCGGATCTTCCGCCAGCAGCACGCCAACTGTGGGATCACAGAAGAGATGATACGCCAGATCGGGATAAGAGGCGATGGCTTGAGGCCAGCTTTCTTTGAAAAAGCGCTCCAGGTCGTGGGCACGGCTTGGCTCCTGCTGCTGTAAAAGTGAAAGCCAGAGCACTCCCTCACGGCTCTGGCTTAGCTCTTCCAGTAGAGAAAGACTGGTTTGATCGTAAGGTCCGCCTGCTACGGCGAATTGCTTGATGGCAAGGTCAAATTTTCTCTCCAGCGTTTCCATCACATTCTGAACAGCCTTAGCAAGGTGATGCCGAATAGCAACTGGTGATGGCTGCGTGTGAATAATATTATTTTGCATGCAAAGATAGTAGCAGAGGAATTGAGCCAGAATAAAGCTACCGTCAACCAGACGGAGAATATCCTCCTTACACTCAAAACTCACATTGAGCGCCTGCTCTCCCTGCCTGATCAGTTGCAAAATCTCCTCATCGCTGGCGTGGCCCATCCTAAAGCGATCGAAGCGCATAGCCGTATCGAAAGAGACGGAGCTGATGAAGCTCTGGCCCGTACCTGGAATACCGATGATCACCAGCTTGCGATCTTCGGGCTGGATATCTGCCAGTAGCTTCAAATAGTCCACCAGCTCCTGACGCAAGCCAGGTTCCAGGCGATGGAAATCGTCGATAATCACCACACCGCGATGCCACTGCGAGAGAGTACGGAGCCGTTCGCGGTCAGCGGGCGCACGGGCACTCAAGAGAGTGATCGTCGGTCGCCCTGCTCTAGCTATCTCCTCCTCTCCAAGTTGCTGGACGGCTTTTTGCACTGCTGTGGTCTTGCCGATGCCCGAAGGCCCCTCGATGACCACGCCGCGCCCCGGCTCAACAAGAGCCAGCTTCAGGGGCTCGAAGATGGAAGGCGGCACAAAGGTCACTGTGGGCAGCCCCGTACGCTTGAAGACCCCATCCAGGCGGTAGCTCGTGAGAGGCAGCCCTGGTACTGTCAGTCCACGTGTCCTGCTCTCTGAAGAGGCAGCCGGTGAGGAGGGCGAAATGCGTCGCCGATTCCGAAGCTCTCTGCAGATCAGGAGGACCTCATGAACGATTTCCTGTAGCGCCCGCTCTCTGGCGATTTCTTCGCTCAGCGCGCGCCCATTGCGTGGGAGCAGTTGCAAAGAAGCGAGCGGTGTTCCCTCAAGCGGGATAGGCCGGGCAAGAATGGGGATCAGCTGTAACTCACCCCGTTGCGCGCGCTCTAATCCTAGCGAGATGGCTCTTTCATAGGTTGGCGATGCCAGCAGGTCGGGACTGATCAGCAGCAGGAGCACATCGGCGGACTCGATATGCCGACGTAACTCCGCTGCTATGTGAGCACCAGCCCGCAGATCTGTGGATGTGCGGAGAACGATTCCTGCCAAGACCTCTAAGTAGCTCATTAATGGGAGGAGCGAATAGAGGAGGCGATAATCCTCGCGAGCACAGATTATAAAAACAATGATATTGGCTTCACGGTCAGGCTGCTCCGTTCTATCCATAGATAACCGGTCCCCTCCTGGCGTCTTGCTGCTGTCTGCTCAACTACTTGTTCATAGCTATCCTGCCTGCCGTAAGGCTCCAACTCATCAGAGTTATATATTGTCAAGCTGAGTAATTTTCCAATCACTATCGATCTTTGTCAAGGTCAGGTGCACGTCATAGGCAATGCCGCTAGAGCGGGTCACGTGCACAACGAGCGTTGCCTCATCTCCGCTGGTATGACTGCTGGTGATCGAGTAGCTGGTCACCGTACCAGCCTCCTGGTCGATCACCTGGGCGGCCAGCACGAAGCTGCTCTCCGTTGGAGAGATCTTCTTCCCTTGAATCGTCAGCGTATCGGCTTCCAGATAAGAGTAGGCCTCGCTGTAGTCTTGCTGTTGGATCGCCGAATAGTAGTCATTCACCGTCGAATCGGGGCTAGCTGTGAGAGCGGCAATGACGCCCACCAGAACACAGCTACCGCAGGCCAGTATCACCACGCCTGCCACGATGGCCAGCGTGATCCAGAGCCAGCGTAAAGAGCGGCGTGGTGGTTGGGGTGGCAACCCATAGGGCGGCACACCGTACTGACTGATATTGGAGGTCACCAGCACTGAGCCGGCTGGTGGAGGTGGCGGAGGCGTATCATAGGGTAAACCGTACTGGGGAGGGCCAGCGTATTGTGTCGGCTCGTAAGCTCTCGACGGAGGAGGTGTAGCCTCTTCTCCGCGCTCTGGTCCATAGCTGCTGTAGGGTTGATTTGGATCGTAGCTCATCGTTAGCCAATCCCCCGAAAACAAATAGCAAGAGTTACTCATGCCAGTTCTCTTCCTCTTCCTGGCCGGCGGACATCAGTTGAGACCCTTCGGGTTCTTTCGGCTGGTGAGACTGCTCTACTCCCCCGCTACTAGGAAGAACGGAGCTGCCGACAAAAATTAGGCTACTGGATCTCTGGCCCAGATCCGCCTGGCCAGGCAGACCTGTTCCCTCTCCAGCTCCTCCTCCTGCCACACCCGGCAAATCCGCCTCAGTCGTGCCGTCGAAAAGGGCGGGTGGCTACTTCTCTCTCAGCCTTGTCGAGAGAGAAAGGCCCGATGATAGTCAGAATTAGCGCCGGCTAGAGAAAGGAGAGCGCGACCTCTCTTGACCGGTGCTGGCGAGCAAGTTATGCTCATAAGCAATGGAGCGACGTTCTTTGGGCCTTTGAAGAAAGGACTTCAGGCATGGTCGACAAACAGATTGCTCCCGAACTCTTTCGCCCGCCGTTGGGCTATCCCGAAGTTCCCTATGACTCCCTCGTCCGCGCTGTAGCGGAGAGGCAACCCGAGCGGCCCGCCATCATCTACCACAACCTCAGCCTGACTTACTGCGAAGTCATCGCCATGACCAACAGTCTGGCCAACGGCCTGCGAACGCTTGGTCTGGGCAAAGGGGACATCATTTGCCTCTTCACCTTCAACCGTCCCGAATACACCATCACCTTCCTGGCTGCCTCCTCCATTGGTGCCGTCATCAGCCCGATGAACCCCTCCTACAAAGAGAGAGAAATCGCCTACCAGCTTGGGAACAGCGAAGCGCGCGCCATCCTTGTGCAGCGTGAGCTGGTGCCCATCCTCAAAAGCGCCCTGGAGGGGCAGACCTTTCCCGAGCTGCGCCACATCATCGTCACTGGGACCCAGGTGCCTGAAGCGCTGCCGCAGGCCATTCCCTTCGCCCGTCTCCTGCGCGAATCCTCGCCGCGCCGGCCTGCGCCTGTTGACATTGCTCCTGATGACCTGCTGGCCCTCCCCTACTCGTCAGGTACCACCGGCCTGCCGCGGGGCGTCATGCTCTCCCATCGCAACCTGGTCTGTAACCACCTCCAGGTCGTGACTGCGGCCAACCTCTCGCCTGTGGATGCCACCCTGATCTTCCTGCCTCTCTACCACATCTACGGGGTCCTGCTGACCGGTACCTTCCTCATTGCTGGCGCCCGGCAGGTTCTCATGGAGCGCTTCGACCTGGATACCGTCCTGGCCCTCTGCGAGCAGCAGGCTGTCACCTGGTTCTTCGCCGTGCCGCCGATTGTCCAGACGCTCCTCAATGCCAGTGACGAGCAGCTTGCTAGACTGAGAACCGTCAAATACCTGATGTCTGCCGCCGCTCCCTTAGCGCCCGAGCTGGCCATTCGGCTTCATGAGCGAACCGGCATCAACGTCATCCAGGCTTATGGCCTGACGGAGACCTCGCCCGATACGCACTTCTCCCCGCTTGATCCCGCGCGTATTCGCCCGGCCAGCGGCGGCCTGCCCGTCTACGATACCGAACAGAAAATTGTCGACATCGAGGGCGGTGAGCGCGAGCTGCCGGTCGGTGAGGATGGCGAGATCATAGTGCGTGGCCCACAAGTCATGCTCGGGTACTGGAAAGACCCGGCTGAGACAGCGCGGGTGCTGCGCAACGGCTGGCTCTACACCGGTGATATCGGCCATATTGATGCTGACGGCTACCTCTATATCGTTGATCGCAAGAAGGAGATGATCAAATACAAAGCCTTCAGCATTGCCCCTGCCGAGATCGAGGCCGTCCTGCTGGAGCATCCTGCCGTTCTGGATGCTGCCGTCATAGGGGTCGATGATCCTGAAGCCGGCGAGATTCCCAAAGCCTTTGTTGTCCTCCGTCCCAGCCAGGTGATCGCGCCCGAGGAGCTAATGGCTTTTGTCAACAGCAAGGTTGCGGGCTACAAAAAGCTTCATCTGGTGGAATTCATCGAGGCGATCCCGCGTGTGCCCTCTGGCAAGATTCTGCGCCGTCAGCTCAAAGAGCGTGAGCGTGCGCGCCGCCTTGCCAATGGCGAGGGGCCGCTTGTCTAGAGAGGCGAGCGAGAAGCTCTGTCAGGGGGCCGTTCTTTCTGGGCGCCTGTCTTCAACGGCACCCAGGGCCAGCAGGGCCTGCCTTTCCAGATCGCTCAGGCCCTGCACTCCCTGGATATTCATCCCTTCATAAGGGCGTGGTAGACTGAGAATACGCTCCAGCTCTCCGGTTTCGGCCTGCCAGAGTCGGATCTCTCCCTCATTGCCGCCGCTGGCGACCAGAGGGCCGGCCTCAGCGGGGGCAAAGCCTAGCGCGCGCACCATATACTCGTGACCGCTCTTGAGCGTGTGGCGCAACCTGCCATCGCGCTGCCAGAGGCAGAGCCTCAGATCATCGCCGCTGCTGGCCAGCCACTGACCATCGCCGCTAAAAGCCACGCAGCGCACTCGACCGCCATGCCCCTGGAGTCGCTGCGCTGGCCTCTCGCTCTCCAGGTCCCAGAGCAGCACCTGGCTATCCTCGGCCCCACTGGCTAGCAAACGACCATCGGGACTGAAGGCCAGCGAGCGCACCGGGCGGCTATGGCCCGTCAACGTGCGCACACAGGTGCCGCTGGGGACATCCCAGAGGCGCAAAAGCGTATCGTCGCCCCCGCTCACCAGCAGGCTATGGCTCGCCTCTCCTCCTGGCCTGAAAGCCAAAGCCCGAATCCAGCAACCGGCCTGCAGCTCATGGACCATCTGACCACTGACCAGATCCCACAGGCGCACAAGCTCGTCTTCGCTGCCGCTGGCCAGCCAGTGGCCGTCAGGACTGAACGCCAGACTGCGCACCCAATCGCGATGGCCGGCGAAGTGTCGTTGTATCCGGCCTTCCGGCATCGACCAGAGCCAGATCACTTCGTCTTGTCCGCCGCTGGCCAGCCACTGCCCGTCGGGACTGAAGGCCAGGCTCAGTGGTTCATGCTGTAACTTATGGAGTAGCCGCAGCAGACGCCCGCTGGTCCAGTCCCAGATCGCGATGCCTTCTCCCTCATAAGCCGCTGCCAGCCAGCGGCCCGCAGGGCTGAATGCCAGCGACCGAATGCGGCGCGTATAGCCGTGCAGGCGCGTTAACACATGTCTCCGGGCCCAGTCCCACAGGCAGATCGTCTGATCGTCGCCTCCGCTCACCAGCCAGGACCGCCTGCTCGCAGGGTGAAAGCTGACCGTGCGCACACCATGAGTATGGCCCGTCAGCGTAGCGACCTGCTCTCCCGTCTGTGTCCGCCAGAGGCGAACAGTCGTATCCTCGCTGCCACTGGCCAGCCACTGCCCATCGGGGCTAAAGGCCACCGTCCAGACGCGGTTGGTATGGCCGCGCAAGATACCGTGTTCCGTCCCGCTCGCCACGTCCCATAGACGCACCGTGCCGTCGTCGCTGCCGCTGGCCAGCAACATCCCGCCGGCCCCAAAGGCAAGCGAGCGCACCTGATCGCGATGCCCCTGCAGCACATACAAAGGTTCCTCCCAGCCTGGCAAACGCCAGAGCCGCAGCGTACCCGCGCCATCGCCGCTAGCCAGCCACTGCCCATCGGGACTCAGCGCGACTGCCCAGACCCGTCCCTGATGTCCTCCCAACACGCGCAGGCACTGCCCGGTTTCCAGATCCCAGAGACGCAAGGTCTGATCATTGCTCCCACTTACCAACAGACCATCATCGGGACTGAGCGTCAAGGCCCGCACCCGATTGGCGTGTCCCTCCAGCACCCTCAGACAGCGACCGGTCTCCAGATCCCAGAGGCGCAGCGTTCGGTCATCGCTGCCGCTGACCAGCCGCCGCCCGTCATGGGTAAAGGCCAGGGCCCAGACCCCATCAGTATGGCCCTCCAGCTGTTGGAGCAAATGCTCGCAATCGCCATCGTACAAACGAATCTCGCCGCTCGCTGTCCCCACAGCCAGCCGCTGCCCATCGGGACTGAAGGCACTGGCCAAAACATTGGTCAGCGTACTCTGAAAAACCGTAGCCACAAAGTGGGCGAAGGCGAAATTCACCTCCTGCAAGCGCGTCCATTGCAGGTAAGCCTGGCGAATTGTCAGCTCTGAGAAATCAAACTCGCGCAGATCCCACTGCAAATAAATCAGTAACTGAAGCACATTACCAGCCAGATAGCCACGCTGCGAGAAATGCGCCTGTCGTTGGCGCTCCAACGCCCGCTTGAGCCGCTCCTTAAGCGCTGGCTGGCCCACCTCGCTGCGCAACATCTCCGCCAGCGGCGCCAGGATCATGCGTATCTGACTCTCGCGCACATAGGCGCGCACCTGAGCCTTCACAAAAGCAAATTGCTCCCAGCTCTGGAAAGTCTCCTGCAGGCAATCCTGACAGGCACGGCGCACCAGCTCATCCTGAACATATTCCATAATCACCGGCTGTAAGGTAAACTGGCCCTGCTCCTGAACCTCGATCAGCGAACGACGGCGCAGCGAATCCAGGGTCTCGATCAGCTCCCGCTGGGCCTCCGGTCGCAGCAGATCAGCTCGCAGCTCTTCCAGCGCGACCGCCTCCTGCTCGATTGCCAACCACGAGAGGACCTCATGCTCGCGTGGAGCTAAACGTCGCAGCTGCTCCTCCAACACCTCGCGAATATCGCCGAAGGCAGCCTGATTCTCCGCAAGAAAAGCCGCGATCTGGCCGGCGAACAACTCACGAATCGTCTCCGCCACCAGGCGCAGCGCCAAAGGATTGCCCCCATAGCGGCGCAGCAACGTAGCCACCTCGTCCGCACTGCCAAAGAGGCCCTTTTCCTCAAGAATAGCTTGCCCGGCCTCGGTGTTGAGACCCTGCAACGTCAGCGAGCGCACCGGACTGCTCTTGCCCTTCAAACGCTCAATCTCCCGCAGCTTCTCGCGGCTCGTCACCACGACCACGCTTTGATGCTCCTCAGTGCCCAGGCGCTCTAAGAGGCGCCCGTAGCCCTCGTACTCGGAGCGATAAGCCCCGGCCCGCTGACCACTCTGTAAAAGGGCATCGAAATTATCGAGCACCAGCAAACAGCGGTGCTGGCGGAACAGCTCCATCAAGAGCGACAGCTGCTCCTCTCCTGAAGAAGGCGCGGCACTCAGCTGCTGATGAGAAAAGAAGAGCAACCAGTCCTTCAACACCTGGCTCAGCGGCGGTGCACTGCGCAATGAACACCAGTAACCATACTCGATCTCGCTTTCGACCTCTTCGACCAGACGCGCGACAAGGGTCGTCTTCCCAATGCCCCCAAGACCGCAAACCGCAATCAAACGGCCCTCTGCGAACCATTGCCGCAGCGTGCGCAACTCCTGAGTGCGACCGAAAAAGTGGGAAGTAGCTGGTTTCGCTCCCCAATTCGTCCGAAGCTGCTCGACCAGCCCCAGCTCCTCGGGGCTCTTCTCCAACACCTCGCACAGCTTACGCAACAGAGAGGGACGAGGCAGGCCCTCGCCAGCCTCCCAACGCTGCACCGTCTTCTTATCCGAACCAATGCGCTCGGCAAGATCCTCCTGCGACCAGCCGCGGCGCTGTCGCTCGCGCCTGAGCTGCTGATGAAATGTGATCCGAAGCATGGCAAGTTCCCCCTCTCGTCTCAAGCCTGGCGGCTTCTCGCTTATCCCGTCGCCAGCCCGCAGTTGGAGCCGAGGCCGCGTGCGCGCGCTCCTCCTCTTCTCTGCTTCCTGGCTCGCTATACATGCCCTCCTCTCTTGAGCGGGCTTGGACTGCGCTCGCGCCCCATGATCACCCCAGTTAGCCCTCTCTCCCTCGGACTCTGTCGCCTCGCTGGCCTCAGAATGTCCGGCCAATAGCCCCTAAGAGAGGCCGAAATGTCGTCGCTTTTGGGTTTCTCTGCAATCTTTTTCCTGCTATCTTTTATCCAAACACAAAGAAAAACTCAGTGCACTCTAATACTGTAAAAAATTTTTTTGCCTGTATAGTCGTTTCAGAGATCCAGGCAAGCGAGTGGCGCTCAATCTTGCTTGCCGGGAGGAGAAGAACAGATGGGCAGTCCAGACCTGTTGGCACTGAACTGGGAAGAAATCTATGTCAGGCTGCGTCGGCTGGTACGGCGGCTGATTGCGCGCTACAGCGTTGCTGCCTGGCGCGGTCAAGAAGAGGACCAGGTTGAAGACATCGTCCAAGAGAGTATCAGGCGCTTCATCGAGCGTCAACCGCGTGTTGAGCGTGGAGAGATCGAGCCGGCGCATTCGCCAGAGCACATGCTGTTCACCATTGCCTACAACTGTTGTCTCGACCTCTACCGGCGCGAGCGACGTCTGATTCACACCGGCGGGGAATACCTGCCGGCGTTCACAGATACGGAAGAAAGAGAGCCGGCGGACCAGGCCCTGGAAGGGATCTATCAACAAGAGCTGTTTACCATCGTCGCTCGCGAAGTAGAGCACTTTCCCCAGGGGCAACGGCGCGCCCTTCTCATCGACCTGGCTGAATTGATGAGTTTTGATGAGGAGCCGACAACGCTCCAGCGTGCCTTTTTGGCGCAGGGCATCGATCTCAGCCGCTATCGTGACTGGCCGGAAGACCGGCGGCAACATGAACAGCGCGTTGCCCTGCGGAACCACGCCTATCGGCGTTTGGCGCGGTTGTCCAGCATCCGTGCCTATATAGAGAGCCATGAGCACTAGCTCCGCGGCTTATAACCCCAGACCGTCAGAAAGAACTGCAGGCCGCAGAAGCTCTCATCCGCGGCCTCGGCGCGTGCCTGCTCATAGAGGCGATTGAACGTCTCCCGGCTCAAGCCGACGACTTTCAGATAGAAGGGTTCAAGCAATTTTAGGGAGACGAGGCCATTCTGATACCAATCCTCATAGCGAGGCGTGCCAGCGGAAATGCTCTCGGCGTAAGCACGCATCTGAATCGAGACACAGCCGGCATCGCGCAGTAAGCGCTCCAGCATGGGCAACACATCGAGGTGGTGCCGTGTCTCCGAGAAAGTGTAGCCGGCGCGTGTCAGCCCCAGGGCCAGCAAGAGAGACAGCTCCTCACAAGCCGGCTTATTGCAGATCGGCAGATCGGCCTCTGTCAGGCGGATAATGCCGCCAGGGCGGCAGATGCGCAGACACTCCTGGAGAAAAGCAGGCCAGGAGCGGGCAGGCATAAAGGTTGAGATGAAGCGAGCATTGATCAAATCGAAGCTCTCGTCCTTAAAGGCCAACGGTTTTAAGGCATCCATGACCTGGAAAGAGACGTTTGTCAGCTGCTGAGTTGCGGCCAGTGTCCGGGCGAACTCGATCATACGCTGACTGATATCGATGCCGACCACGCGCAGATGGCGATAGGTCTCAGCCAACTCCAGGGCCCAGCCGCCGGGACCACAGGCCACATCGAGGACATCCTGCAGGCCCGAGACATCCGTCAACTCTGGCAGTGGGCCGCCCATAGCCTGGGTAGCCAGCTGGCCATGATGCAGCAGGCGAGCCAGCTCTGCCGTATTTTCCGTATCGATAATGTAGGTGCCGCTGCTATGCAAAAGCGCCTCAACCTGCTGGAGACCGGTCAACATAGCCCATGCGATCCTTTCTTTTCTGCCCTGAAGGGGTGGCATGCGCTGAGCAAAGGAGACTCACTCAGGCACCAACCTGCTCCGTCGACGGCTGCACTGGAGTGGCTAAAAACGCCGCCATCACCTGCTCCTCAGCCTCACGGCGTGTCAGCGGGTGCCCCCGGCGTTCGGCCTGGCTCAGCAATTCATTCACGCGCTGATTGAAGGTGGCCATATAAGCGTTCTGGACAGATTCAGAGGGCATCAGACGAAGTTCAATATCTTTGACATCATAGAACTCATCATCGCGAAAAGCCAGACTGAGCAGATAGGCGTAGTTCTGAATGAGCGCCTGCCGTCCGTGCAGGAAGTAGTCGCGCTGGCTACTAATGATCAGCAAGGAGCCGGCCACCTGTCCGGCGCGCTGCAGGGGGTAAGCGGCAGCGCTGCGAGCCTCGCTCTCCAGAGCCTGGGGGATCACCAGGTCGGAAACCTCTTGCAGATTCTGTACCACTACCGGGCGGCACTGGGCCACAGCGTAGCCCACCAGCGACTCGGCCCCCAGAAAGTAGCCGCGGCGGGCGATGCTTGTCAGCGCCTGGCTCTTCTCCAGAAAGACTTCGCGCAGACAGGTGATCTTCTGCTGAGGAGGAAGCGGGCGTTGACACTGGGCAATGCTGGCGGCGATGCCGGTATGCTGTGGATCAAGCTGGCGAATCAGCTGCTGCATCACCAGGTTCATAATCGTCCACGAGCGCAGGCTCTCCACGACCGTGGCGTGGGCTTCAAGAATGCGCGCATAGAGCACCGGCGGTACCTCCTTCACCACCGGGTCGATGAAGAGCGAGCCGGGATCGTCCTCTAGCGCGTCCGGAAACTCCTGGCGGATCAGCTGGATCAGCTGCTCGCGATGGGGCGGCAGCGCCTCAACCAGGCGATTAAGCAGCGAGCGTGGCCGGGGCGACGATTCGTGCGTCGCCCAGCGGGTGAGCGTGACCGGGTCGACACCCATTTCGTTGGCGATGCGCTGTTTCTCTTTGGTATCCCGAATAACAGCAGCGAGGAACTCGCGCCAGGTTCTGGGTTCTTGCATGGCTTCTGCCCCATTTCAGTGAGACTGCCATCCAATTATAGCCTACTCCCCCCCACCTTGTCGATCCTGTCCACTCTCCGCGGGTGAATTATGTGACTTCTGTACAGAAATTTCTTCCTACAGACTATGCAATTGGTATTGACAATTGTAAATGGGGAATGGTATATTCAGCAAAGCAGGAAGTGCCTGCAAGAGTAGCACCCCTGCCGATACCAGAAGAGGGGTACGCTGTGCCCGAGGGGGTAAGGGGGAGAGAAGCTCTCGGGCACCCGGCACGACATTCTACAAAGAAAGGACAGATCATGGAGGAACTACTGACCATTAGCGAGGTTGCCAGAGTCTTGCGCGTCGATGCGACTACCGTGCGCCGTTGGGTAAAACACGGTGTCCTTGATGCTGTGTTGCTACCCCATAAGGGTCGTCGCCATTGCTATCGCATCAAGAGAACCACGCTCAATAAGGTTATGAACTCGACCAACGTGTAAGGCACGCTCTGGCGTCCTGCCGGCTCGTTTCTGTCCGGGCCTGACCGGGACTGAAGCCGGCGCGGGACTCACAGTACATACCTTTGATACGAGATTCTCGCTCGCTCGTCGCATGCGAGCGTGTAATCAGGGCGAGGCCAGCGATCCCCTTCCTGCATTACCTGCAGCTGATCGCTGGTCATCGCCCTGGCTAATTTTTATAGTGGAATAATATACTATCTCACTGAAGCACAATCCCACTGTAAAACCCCCTCTTCCTGCCTTACCCTGCCCGTTGCCTTTCCCACGGCCTGGCTGGTGGTCTCTGTCCGTGGATGATATGATGTTGTTAGCCCGGTCAGGTGGCCAGGGCAAAGACTCTGGCCCGACTTCGGTCGCCGACGAGGGAACTGTCCTTACCTGGCCGCCCCCAAGGGGGGGCATGTGGGCCTGCCTGCCTTATGTAGTGCCAGTCCTGCTGGTGTGAGGAGTCATGCGAGCAATGGAGCTTTGGATCTGTGTGACCTGTGGTACCCAGTTCGCTCCTGGTGAAGAGCCACCCCCTGAGTGCCCCATCTGTCTGGATCAGCGGCAATACGTCGGCTATGAGGGCCAGCGTTGGACGACTCTGGCCGAGTTGCGGGCCAGTGGTCTGCGCAACGTGTTGAAGGAGCATGAGCCGCGCCTGATCGGCATTGGCAGCGAGCCAACGTTTGCCATTGGTCAACGAGCTTTACTTGTGCAAAGCCCCGAAGGCAATCTTCTCTGGGACTGCATTTCCTTTCTCGACGAGGAGACTGTCGAGCAAGTCACGGCCCTGGGCGGTCTCCGTGCTATTGCGATCTCACATCCGCACTACTACAGCAGTATGGTCGAGTGGGCTGAGCGCTTCGGGGTCCCTGTCTATCTGCACGCTGCTGACCAGCGCTGGGTGATGTGTCCCTCGGAGCGGCTGGTCTTCTGGTCGGGAGAGAAGCTTGAGTTGTTTGCTGGTCTGACGCTTATACGGCTGGGCGGCCATTTTCCTGGGGGCACGGTCCTCTATTGGCCCGACGGAGCTGAAGGACGGGGAGCGCTGCTCAGTGGCGATATTATTCAGGTGGTGGCCGACCGCCGTTGGGTGAGCTTCATGTACAGTTACCCCAATCTGATCCCGCTTCCTGCCTCCGAGGTAGAGCGTATCCGGGCAATGATTGCCCCCTATCGTTTCGAGCGCCTCTACGGAGCCTGGTTTGAGCGCGTCGTCTGGTCCCAGGCCCATGCGGCGGTCATGCGCTCGGCTGAGCGCTATCTCCACGCTCTGGCGGGTCAGTTGCCGGCCTGAGTCGTGCGGATAGTTCGCTCTGCGCCTTCCTGGTTGGCTCGCTCGAGTGTCGCCAAGGCAAGGCTTGCATTGTCGTTGACAATTGTCGCTTCTGTCACTGGGAGTCAGTGCGGCGAAAGGAGGCTGCGTCATGCAGTATGAACTGGTCGAGGTACGCTACGAGGGCGACTACGCCACCATCACGCTCAATCATCCTCAGCGGCGCAATGCCCTCTCGCTCAAGATGATGGAGGAGCTGACCGCGGCTTTCAACGAGGTAGGAGAGAGCACTGCGCTGGGGGTCATTCTGGCAGCCAATGGTCCAGCTTTCAGCGCTGGCCATGACTTCGCCGACATGGTGGGGCAAGACCTGGTGGCGATGCGTCGACTCTTGCAGGTCTGTACTACCCTGATGAACACTATTCAGGCCATTCCTCAGCCTGTGCTGGCGCGCGTGCATGCCATTGCGACTGCCGCAGGCTGCCAGCTTGTGGCAACCTGCGATCTGGCGGTGGCCTCGACCGAGGCGAAGTTTGCCACGCCTGGCGGCAAAGGAGGCTGGTTCTGCACAACGCCAATGGTGGCGGTCAGCCGCAATATTGGGCGCAAGCGGGCCCTGGAGATGCTGCTGACCGGTGAGCCGATCGATGCGCAGACGGCGTATGAGTGGGGGCTGGTGAATCGGGTTGTGCCGCCCGAGTGCCTGGTGGCGGAGGCTCAGCGCTTGCTAGAGGCAGCGACACGCGGCAGCTTTATCTCAAAGGGCCTCGGCAAGCAGGCTTTTTATGCGCAGATCGATTTGCCGCAGCCCCAGGCTTATGCCTACGCGCTGGAGGTGATGGCGGCCAGCTCCCAGCTACCCGATGCTCAGGAGGGAATGCGGGCCTTTCTGGAAAAGCGGCCTCCACGCTTCCGCCGGCCTGGCGTGCGCCCCGAATAAGCTCCAGAAGCCTGCCCTGTCTTCTCATCCCGAAGAAATGGCCCTTGTGGCGAGCGACAGCGAGGAGGGAAGACAGGAAAAATGGGCGCCTGATCGCTCAGCCCAGCAAAAAGGCCGGGCAATCGGGCGCCTGTCGGGGGACGGGCGAAGCCGACTGGTCTGACTGGTCTACGAGCCCGTTATTCTCATGCGCTGCCAGCTCGTCTGGCTACTCGCATAGAGGCTGCCGATAAGGGCGGCAACGAGCATGATGCTCGTCAGGGCGATGACGCTGTATTGCCAGTGGGCGTTGTCGAGCTGCTGGGGAATCCAGGAGACCAGCAGTGAGGAGACAACCGAGACCAGGGACGCCAGCGGGCCGATGACAATGGCCGGCCAGAGCAGCCAGCGCGGAATGATCAGTCTGGGCAGCACCTGCTCCTTTCGCTTGAGCAGGAGGAGCGCAAGATCGACGTAGACGAAGACCAGGATCGTCTGCCAGACGGTCCCGACTGAAGCAATGCTGACGTTATAGAAGATCAGCGAGAAATTACGGGCGTCGGCGAAGAAGAGAATATAGGGGATGGCAAGAAAGATCAGGAGGGCCAGAAGCGCAGCGATCGTCGTCTGGAGCGCGATGGCGCTGGTCGGCACACGCTCACGGTTGAGCTGACCAAGGCGTCCGGGCAGGCGCTGATCGATGCTTCCCACGAAGAGCAGGCGGGCGAACGAGTAATTATAAGCCGTAGCGGCCATTAAGTAAGCAAAGAGGAGCGCCACCACCGTGATGTTGCCCGCCAGCTTTCCCAGAACGCTATCCACCACTGTGATCAGGACGAACGGGTTGGAGGTGGTGGCTGGCCCCTGAACGAGCAAGATGGTGAGCGTACTGGCCAGGTAGCCGACGAGCACAACCAGCGTGCTCCAGCGCAGGTAGCCCGGAATGGCATCGTGCTCGTAGATTTCTCCTCCCATATTCAGCGGCATAGCGGCCCCTCCATAAGCTCCGCAGATCAGGCCGAAGAGGCTCAGATGTCCCAGGGTGGGTATCCAGTCGGAGAGGCTACGGAAGCTGGTAGCTGGCTGGTGGCCGCGTAGCAGCCAGATGGCGCCTGCGCTGCTGATGAGGAGGATGCTGAGCAGGCTGGCGAAGAAGCCGGCATTGACCAGGTTTTGGGCGGTACGCAGACGGCGGCTGGCGAGGAGGCCCGAGAGAGCGATCAGGGCCAGAATCGCCAGTCCTTGTTGCCAGGGTTCGGTCAGCCAGCTGTGGTTGAGCCCCTGGAGATAGCTAATCATGGTAGCGGCGGACGTCACGATGAGCAGAGGACCCGGCAACCACCAGCAGAAGCCGATGAGGAAGCTCCAGTAGCGACCAAGGGCGTGGTGGGTCCAACTGTAAAGGCTGCCATCGTGAGGAAACAGTACGCCGAGCTGGGCCGAGACGATCACGGACGGCAGGAAGTAAAAGACGCCTCCGAGTAACCAGAGAAGCAGCGCCGCTGCACCGCTGCTCGCGGCGGTGGTTGAGTTCGTCAGATAGAGCATGCCCAGGACGCAGACGGCTGTGAGATCGAAGGTCCCCAAGACGGGTGGCATGGCCTTGGGCACGTAGCTTTCAGAGGGAAGCTCCTGTTCTGCTTCTTCTGTTGACTCGGGGGTGACGCTTGATTGTCTCATTGGTTCTCCTTTGGGCCATGAAGACCTGATAGTGAGGGAAGGCTCAGACCGCTCGAAAGAAGACCGTTCCTCGGATGAAACAGGATGCAGATGAAGCAGGAGGCGCGTGCGTCGCTGGTTTGGGTCTTGTGGCAGCTTGCCCTGGCGTTTCCTGCTTCCCTGCGTCCTGTCTGTCTGGAGCGCGTGAGAGACACGCGCCAGCGTTTGCCTGAGCACATCATGCCCGTCGTGGTTCACGTGGCATAGTGATCTGGCAAGCTCTACAAGAGAGAACGTGACCAGGACGTATATCCCTCGTGGCACCTCTCGCCTGGCTCAATCCTGTTCGTGTGTTAGGAGGACCCGAGATGTACAGGATGCGAGATTCCTCTTCAAGGATAACACAGCTTCATTGCTGGCTACCAGGGGAGAGAGGAGAAAAGTAGCCTTATTGGGGGGCAGGCTTTAGCGTAAGAGGTAACTGTTTGGAGATGGTAGTCAGACTAGCTGTTATCGGACAGGCGTTGCTTCAGGCGTGCAATAGCGCGCTCAGTGATCTCCAGGCCAGCGCGCAGAACTGCCTCTTTGTACTCGCGTACGAGCATCTGATACTCTAGCAGACGCGGGCGACGTGTTGGCCGGTTGGCGTATTGTTGCCGGGCCCATTCCATGTGCTGCAGTTGCCGGAGCAGGCTCTCACGATGTTGGAGAAGATGCTGCAGCGCCGTGGCGTCGGAGGTCTCGCCGCAGAAAAAGAGCTTGGTCAGAAATTCATCCTTGGTGAAGCGCTCAGGAATCGGCTCATTGAGCCAGCGGTCTAGCTCGGTCTGCCCTCGTGGCGTCAAACGGTAGAGCTTGCGGTTGGGGCGACTCTTCTGCTCAATGACCTCAACCTCTACTAACCCTTCGTGCCTGAGACTTTTGAGCGTCGTATAAATCTGGCTGCTGCCCGCATTCCAATAGCTGGCGATGGCTCGATCGAAAGCCTGTTTGATGTCGTAGCCTGTCATGGGCCGCGTGCCAAGCAGCCCCAGGATAATGTAGCGGAGGGTATTGCGCGAAGCCAGGGAACCAGGGGGGGTCTCCTCTTCCCCTTCCTCTTCTTCATAAGCTGAGTGGGATAGTCCTTCAACCATAGGGCCTCTTCTCTCCTCGTCTCCAACTGGCCTGATGGTCAGGTCAGGTCAGGCTCTGATAGATACCATTGCCAGGCAGCGCAGACAGGCAAACAAATAGGGTCAGGCGCTTGCTGGCAGTGGCAGTGGCCAGGGGCCGCCTTGGGAGCCATTGCATTTTACTATTATAGCATGATCCGTGGCAGCGGGTCGGGCAGGAGAGGCGGTTCTCTCTCGGATGGGGGAACCAGATCGCCGCCAAATTTTTAACCTCTTTCTCTTCGAGTCGTATATCTTTACGAAGCAAGCAAGACCTCCGCTTGGTACAAAGGGAGTGCCGGTGAGGGCTGGCTGATTCCGTTGGGGGGCCTCGTCCAGCGAGTAACCAGGCTGAGACAAAGCAGAACAGGAGAGGATATGAGTACTCGTTTCTACAATACCCAGGATATCGATCTGGAGCGTCTGGCCCATGATCTGGAGAGCATCTTGCAAGCCAAAGGGTATCAGACGCAACAATTTGGCACCGACGATCAGAAAGTGGTACAGTTGAGAAAGGGAGGCGACTTCGAGCGGCTTCTCGGCTTACAGGCAGCGCTGGCCGTGGTGATTCAACGCACAGCTGGGGGGATCTCGGTCACCACTGGTCAGCAGCAGTGGGCCGAGAAGGCGGTGGTGGGAGTGGCCGGCATGGCCATTCCGCCGCTGTGGCCTTTGCTCTTTACTGCGGGCATTGGGGCTGTGCGCCAGGCGGCGCTGAGCAATGAAGTGCTCTGGATTGTCGACGGCCTGATCCGGCAGCAGCAGCCGGGGGTGCAGAGCTGGCCACCTGCACCCGGCTTCGGCTTTCCCGGCTGGCAGCCGCCACAACCTCCTCCCGCGCCGTCTGGAGCGGGACCGCAGTCGCCATCTTCGCCCGTTGAGCCTGCTCAGTAGAGAGGAGGAAACTCCGCTCAGCTGGTAGGGCTGGTAGACCTGCTGTTGCATCGAACCAGGTGCACCTGCTGGTGAGATGAGGCCGCGCCGTTGCTGCTGCCGGTGGAGTACGGCGCGGCCCTCCCTTGCTCTGATTGGGTCTGTGCCCTCTGCAGACACTCTCTGTCGGCGAGGAGCGAGGAGGCAGCAAACGGCTGCT